>JAURVS010000314.1 GCA_030655355.1 Sphingopyxis sp. | reverse complement strand
CCGTCGCTATTGGTCCGAGCCGGTCCAACGATATTTCGACGACTGTCTCGCAGGCTCGGCAGGGCAGCTTGCGCATGATTATAATATGCGCTGGACCGCTTCGATGGTGGCCGACGTCCACCGCATCCTCACGCGCGGCGGGGTGTTTCTTTATCCAGACGACAGCCGCCCCGGAATGGAAAATGGAAAGCTTCGCCTGCTTTATGAAGGCGCGCCGATGGCTTTGCTCATCGAACAGGCTGGCGGCCGTGCTTGGAGCGCAGGGCAGGCGATATTGGATATCGAACCGCGGTCGCTGCATCAAAGGATACCGGTCGTTTTGGGGTCGGCAAAAGAAGTAGGATTAATGGTCGAACAATATTACGCATCTGACCCGCATTTTTGATGCCGTGAGCGCAATCGACAGAACAAAAAGAAATCCGATTTTTGTAGAAAATATGTCATTTTCCTCTCTCTTAACCAGCGACTTTCAGCATCCTCGTCACGAAACCCCAATCCGCTTTCCGAAACTCCCGATTTTTGATGCCCGAGAGTGCAAGCAGAAATGAGCCCGCCTGCCCGACCAAAGATCGCTGGCCGTTGGCAATCAAATGACCGCTTTGGGCCGTTGCGCGTTTCCGGTCGGAACGACTGATTTTCATGTCGAGCCAAATGCTTTCGGCAAATATAATCCACGCAATCAAGACTATGCTATCCTCCGTCATCAAGATCGGACGCAGACCGATTCATTAGATGGTGCGATTGGCCCGTTCGGTCTCGCGAAGGAATATCATGTGACGGACATTTCCATATTCCGCGATCGGTTGGCAGGTCTGCCGGAGATATGCACCGCGGCGCCCGAAAGCTTCGGCGAGGGCGTCAACCTGCTGCTTTCCTGCGGAAGCCGCAATATTCTGTCCGCGCTGGCTGAGGCGGAAACGCTCGGAATCGCGGCCCGTGGGGTCGGAAGAATGCATATCCTCGTTGAAATTGAAAATGCCGTGCCGGACAAGCGTTGGGTCGAAACGGAAGGGAACGAAATAGCGCGTTACTTCGAGCAAATTGGCGGCACCGATCCGCAAATCGGCTTTGATCGTAGTTCGTGAGAACCAGCGGCATCAGGACCAGTAACGCTTGCGGATTTCCTGCTTGTAGAGCTTGCCGGTCTCGTGCCGCGGAAGGGCCGGGTCGAAATCGATCGAGCGTGGGCATTTCAAATGGCTGAGATGGGCGCGGCAATGAGCGATAAGGCGAACCGCTAATTCGGGCCCTGCGTCTTCCCAGCGATGCGGCTGGACAACCGCTTTCACCTCCTCGCCCATGTCCGGATGCGGCACGCCGATCACTGCTACATCGGCGACCTCGGGGTGCAGGATCAGCAGATTCTCCGTCTCCTGCGGATAGATGTTCACTCCACCTGAAATAATCATGAAGCTTTTGCGGTCGGTGAGGAAAAGATAGCCGTCATCGTCGATATGGCCGATGTCGCCGAGCGTGCTCCAGCCCGAATGTGCGTGATGGCGCGCGTCGCGCGTTTTTTCGGCGTCGTTCAAATACTGAAAATCCCAGCCGCCTTCGAAATATATCAGGCCATCGCACCCCGCGGGCAGTTCGCGGCCGTCCTCCCCGCAGATATGTAGCGTTCCCCAATCGGCGCGACCGACCGACCCTGGTTTCGCGAGCCATTCCTGCGGTGTTATGAAGGTCGACCCGTTCCCTTCCGACCCTCCGTAATATTCGTAGATGATCGGACCGAGCCACTCAATCATCTGCCGCTTGACCTCCACGGGGCACGGCGCCGCCGCGTGCACAATCTTTTCAAGCGACATGAGGTCATAGCGATTTCGCGTCTCGGCCGGCAGCGCCAGCAAGCGAATGAACATTGTCGGCACCATCTGCATAAAGGAAACGCGATAATGCTCGACCAGCCGGAGCGTTTCCTCGGCATCGAACTTGTCCATGATCACGAGCGTCGCGCCCAGCCGGTGCGCAGCCATTCCATAGGCGAGCGGCGCGGTGTGATAGAGCGGGGCGGGGCAAAGGAGGACGCTCTCCTCACCCACCCCGTATCGTCCCGAAATCCGGTCCGCGAGCATATGTGGCTCCTCCGCCGGACCGCCAGTCAGCGGGAGCCGGATTCCTTTCGGACGCCCCGTCGTTCCCGATGAATAGACCATATGAAAGCCTGCGCTTTCGTCGGCAATGGGCGTCGGCGAATAGCCCGCGAGCGAGCCGTGCCAGGACTCAGCGCCTTTGAGCGCCGTGCCGATATCGAAAATATGCAAAACGCCGGGAGCCACCGATGCCCGCCCAGCAACCAGCGCCGCCGCGGCCGGCACGTCAGCGTGGGTCACGAGCAGCTTCGCGCAACTGTCTCTCAGAATATAGGTCGCCTCGTCCGCCGTAAGCTGTGTAGAAATCGGGCAGATATAGACGCCTGCCCGTTGTGCTGCCCAATAGATCTGATAAAATTCCAGACAGTTCTTCAGCCAAATCGCAACCGTATCGCCCGCCGCGATTCCGCGCGCGCGAAGCAGTTGCGCCCCGCGATTCGCTGTGGCCTCGAGCTCGCCATAACTGGTAGCCGATCCATCGGCTGCCATGATCAGCGCCGGGCGATCGGCAGCTGTGCGCGCGAACAATCGTGGATGCATCGCCAACCTCTCTTTCTTTTCCGAGTTATATAACTACGTTTACTTTCTATGTCGATTGACATATGGACCTGCGAAAGCCGACACGAAGGCAAGGCCTTCGCGTGCTGTGGGAAAGGATATGAGGATAATGGACCTGAAACCGGGTTCGCGCTGGAAGAGCGCGGTGTGCGACGCCCAACTCGTCGTCGTTCGCCCGCCAAAGGCCGCTGGCGAACTGCAATGCGGCGGTACGGCGGTTTTGCCGATCGACGACCCGGCGGCGCCGACCGGCGTGGTCGACGCGGATTTCGCCGACAGCGTCGCGATCGGCAAACGCTACGTTGACGAGGAAAGCGGGCTTGAGGTGCTCGGCGCCAAGCCCGGCAAGGGATCGCTTGCCTTCAACGGCGCAGCGATGATGATCAAGGGCGCCAAGCCGCTTCCCGCTTCGGACTGACAATCATGCGCACCTCGCTGCTCCTCGACATTGCTGCCGACGCCTGCCCTGACCGAGCGGCGCTGGGCGGCGGCAACGACGCGTTCAATTTTGGCTCCTATCGCGCCCGCGCGCGCTGCGTCGCAGCGTGGCTCATCAGGCAGGGCAAGGACAACACCGGCTTCCTCGGCATGAACGGCACCGCCCTTCCCGTGCTGCTGTTCGGGTGCGGGATTGCGGGCACGCCGTTCGTACCGCTTAATTATCGTCTCAGCGACAGCGAACTCAACAAGCTTGTCGCAAGGAGCGCGCCGTCGGTTCTGATCGTCGATGACGACATGCTGCCGCGCATAGCGCCGATCGACGGCGTCGAGTTGATCGCGCGGAGCGATTTCGAGGCAGAGTTCATGGCCGGGCGCGCCCCCGAAACCGACGAACCGCCGGAGCCCGAAAACGATATCGCGGTTCTGCTGTTTACGAGCGGCACCACGGGAGATCCCAAGGCCGCAGTGCTCCGCCACGCAAACCTTACGTCTTACGTGATGTCGAGCGTCGAGTTCCTCGGCGCTGACGAGGACGAGGCGGCGCTGGTCAGTGTCCCCGCCTATCATATCGCCGGGATTTCGGCGATCCTGACCGCCGCCTATGGTGGGCGGCGCATTGTCTATCTGCCTGCCTTCACCGCCGAAGACTGGGTCGCCACGGCCGCCGCCGAAGGCATTACGCATGCGATGGTGGTGCCCACGATGCTCGATCGCATCCTCGACGTGATGGCAGCGGCCGGCGAGACGCTGCCCGCTCTTCGCGCCCTCTCCTACGGAGGCGGCAAGATGCCCGAGCCGGTGATCGCGCGCGCGCTGGCAACGCTGCCACATGTGGCGTTCGTCAACGCCTATGGGCTCACCGAAACCAGCTCGACGATTTCGCTGCTTGGCGCCGACGATCATCGTGCAGCCTTCGCCTCCGACGATCCGGCGATCCGGCGGCGCATAGCGTCGGTCGGCCAGCCGCTGCCGAGCATCGAACTCGAGATCCGGCGTGAGGACGGCACACCTTGCGGCACCGGTGAACATGGCGAAATTCATGTCCGGGGAGAACAGGTCTCTGGCGAATATTTGCACAAAAAAGCCATCGCCGATGACGGCTGGTTCGCTACCAACGATGCCGGCTGGATCGACGAAGGCGGATATCTCTTCGTCGAAGGGCGACTGGACGACGTCATCGTGCGCGGCGGGGAAAATATCTCGCCGGGCGAGATCGAGGATCTGCTGCGCAGTTTCGATGATATCGCCGATTGCGCGGTGCTCGGCATTCCGTGCGAACGCTGGGGCGAGAAAGTCGTGGCGGTGATCGTCTCGCGATCGGGCGAGCCCGACACCGCGGCAATGGCGGCGGCAATTCGTGAAAAGCTCCGTTCCACCAAGACTCCAGAGGCCTGGTTTGTCCGCGACGCGCTTCCCTATAATGAAACCGGCAAGCTCTTGCGGCGCGTGTTGAAGGCCGAACTGGCGGAAGCTGTCTGCGCCGATTAACAAGGGTGCGATGACGGGCCCCGACTATCTCGACGCCGATCGCCTTTCGGCACCCGGGGGCCAGCCCGTGCTGGTTGTCGATGCCGCGACATGGCGACGGCGGGACGTGCCAATTCAGGCGGTGGTGATTGGCGTCGATAGCGACGCGTCCCTAGCCGCCATAGCGACCGACGATTTCGACTTGTTGCTCACGACCGCACGCGAGGCGCCGCGGCCTTGGGTTTCACTAGATGCCGACAATTTCGGCGCGCGGGTCGAGCGGCTGGCAAATGCGGTTCGCACAAATCAGCAAGCCGCTACGATCGCCGCGGCGGTACTGCGCACGACAGCCAACCTACCCCTCGTCGATGCGTTAACGGTCGAATCACTCGCTTATTCGGCCTTGCTCGGCGGCTGCGAGTTCGCGCGGTGGCGCGAGGCGGCCGAACGCAGGCCGCCCTTCCCCACTCAGGCGGAGCCGCTGCTCGTCGAACGTTGCGGCGACCATCTCACGCTGACACTCAACGACCCAACCAATCGCAATGCGATGACCGCGACGATGCGCGACGCACTCTATGAGGCGCTGGCGAATGCGCTCGATGACCCGAGCCAACCGGACCTTCTTCTGCAGGGCGCCGGGAAATGCTTTTCGACCGGCGGCGAGCTGGCCGAATTCGGTACCGCGCTCGACCTCGCCGAGGCGCATCTGGTGCGCACGCTTCATAGCTGCGCGCGCGCGCTCGATGCGCTTGGCGATCGGGGAACAGTCCGTCTGCACGGCGCGTGCGTCGGATCGGGCATTGAAGTGGCCGCCGCCGCCCACCGGCGCGTCGCAACGCCGAGCAGCTGGTTCCACTTGCCCGAGATCCGGATGGGCTTGATCCCCGGCGCTGGCGGAACCGCCACCATTTCACGCGCGATCGGACGCCACCGCACGATGTGGATGCTGCTATCGGGCGCGCGTTTGGGTGCCGCGCAAGCGCTCAAATGGGGCCTTGTCCATGAGATCGAGAGTCCAAAGTGACCGCGCTCATGGAGGCCATAATCGCGGCGGGTGAGCGACTGGTCGCGATATCTGGCAACAGGATCGCCTTCGACCCGATCCGCGCCCTGTCGCGAAACGACGACCTCGCGCTTGGCGATCCGGGCCTTTGGTCGCCAAATCGCCATTCTCGGCTCGTCGCATGCCGCGATGATTGGATTGCGGTATCGCTCGCACGCGAAGACGACCGTGACCTCGTGCCCGCATGGACGGGCGCCGACTTTGCGGACGATGTGTGGGACGCGATCACCGCGAGCGCCGCAAGTCGGACGGCCGCCGAAATGGTGGAGACCGCAATCCTCTTGCACCTCCCCGTGGCGCGCGTGGGCGAAGCGATACCATTAGTCCCCAAGCAATTGCAGGTCGGCGGACGCGAAGACGGGTTCGTGCTCGATCTCTCAGCGCTGTGGGCCGGACCCTATTGCGGCGCGCTCCTCGCTGAGACGGGACTGGAGGTTATAAAGGTCGAGAGCCCGTCAAGACCCGATCCGACACCCGTTCATGCGCCGCGGCTGGATGCAAGGCTGAACGTCCGCAAAAGACGGGCAAACATCGCGCTCAATTCCCCTGAATTACGCGCGCTCGTCGCAGACGCACGGGTCCTCATCACATCGGGGCGCCCCCATGCACTTGCCAAACTCGGCCTCGACGAGAAGCGATTGTTCGCGATCAATCCCGGCTTGCTATGGATTGCCATCACCGCGCACGGCTGGCGCGGCGAAGCGGCGATGCGCGTCGGTTTCGGCGACGACTGCGCCGCCGCGGGCGGGCTCGTCGGCTGGCAGGACGATAAGCCACAATTTCTGGGAGACGCCCTTGCCGACCCGCTTACGGGCGTCACTGCAGCCACGCTGGCGCTTTCGGCCCTCGGTGAAGGCGTGGCCGGACTGGTCGACGTTTCGCTGGCCCGCACGTCTGCGAGCTTCGCGGCGACATTGTCATGAGCAAGCGCTTGGACCTTGTCATCCGCAACGCGGTGCTCGCAGGAGCACCGATCGATATCCGCATCTACGAAGGACGGATCGCCGCCATCGGCTCCGATTTGAACGGCATCGGGCCCGAATATGATGCGCGCGGGCTTTCGGTCGGGCCGGGGTTGCACGACCATCATCTCCATCTACTGGCCACCGCAGCGCGGATGGAGTCGGTCGATCTTGCAGACTGCGCCAGCCCCGATGCTGCCATCGCCCGGCTGCGCGCGCGCGCTGGCCCCGTCGGCGCATGGGTTCGCGCGATCGGCTATGGCGAGCGCCTTGCCGACCTTCCCGACCGGGAGCAACTCGACAACTGGTTGCCGGGAAATCCGCTCCGGATACAGGATCGCACCGGCGCCTATTGGCTTCTCAACAGCGCGGCGATCGCAAAACTTGGTGGCCCACCCTACCCCGCATGCGTCGAGTATGATGCCCGAGGTCAGCCCAGCGGCCGCATCTGGCGCGGCGATGCGTGGCTGCGCGAGCGGATCGGCGGCGCGCCGCCCTCGCTCGCGGCGCTCGGTACCCAACTTGCCCGGTGGGGCGTCACCGGCGTAACCGACGCCGGAGCGTCGAATGGTACTGCCGAAGCAGAGCTTCTCACCGGCGCGATGCCGCAGCGGCTGGTTTTGATGGGGACCGAGGACCTGACTGCCGGCGACGGTTACGCCCTGGGACCGGTCAAGCTGCTGCTCGATGAAAACGACCTGCCCGCGATCGAAAGCCTTACAGCGCGCATCAACGCCGCGCGCGCGCTCCACCGGAACGTCGCGGCGCACTGTGTGACGCTGGGCGAACTCGTCTTCTATCTGCAAGCGCTCGCCGACGCGGGCGGAGCGCGGCCCGGCGACCGCATCGAGCATGGCGGCGTCATCCCCGAAAGCATGATCCGCGACATCGCCGCCGCGGGGCTGACTGTCGTCACGCAGCCCAACTTCATTCATGATCGCGGCGACCGCTATCTGGCGCAAATGGACGCGCAGGAACTCGCCGACCTCTACCGACTCGGCTCGCTGCTGCGCGGCGGGGTGCGGGTGCTCGGCGGGTCAGATGCGCCATATGGCGATATCAATCCGTGGATAGCCCTCCAAGCCGCGATCGACCGGCGAACGCGCGATGGCGGAGTGATTGGCGCCAGCGAAGCCACCGACCGCACCACTGCGCTCGGGCTGTACGCGAGCACCAAGTTGACCGTCGGCGCACCCGCCGACCTGATTCTGTACGACTGGCCCGAAGATGTCGGCGCGCTCGCCAGCGTCGAACTCACCCTGATCGACGGCCGGATCGCCTGGCCGCTTTAGTCGCGGACAAGAAGCATCGTGCCCGCGAGCGGTCCTCCCGAAGTCGAGGTCGCGCAAACGCGCGGACTTCGTTTGACCTGCCGATCGCCCGCGCGTCCCCAGAGCTGCGTACAAGCTTCATGCACCGCACCATAAGCGTGGAGCCGACCCGCCGACAGCGCTCCACCGCCGGTGTTAACGGGCAGGTCGCCATCGAGCGCGATCCGTGCTCCGCCTTCAATGAAATCCTTTGCGCCATAGCGCTCGCAAAAGCCGAAATTTTCGAGCCAGTTGATCGTGTGAAAGCTGAAACCGTCATAGAGCTGCGCGATGTCGACATCGGCGGGTTTCAAATCGGTGCGGCCCCACATCATCTCGGCAACCTTTGGCTGCGCCTGCGTGTCGAGCGCGTCGAGCTGGGTCCAGCTGTTGCGGTAACGCATCGACGATCCGATTGCCTCGATCCGGATCGGCGGGTTCTTGAGGGTGCGTGCAACGTCCATGCGGGAGACGATGATCGCCGCGGCGCCGTCGATCGGCACGTCGCAATCGTAGATCCGCAGCGGAGTCGCGATCAGCGGCGAGGCGAGATAATCATCGAGAGTGATCGGGGTTTTATAAATAGCATTGGGATTGAGCGCAGCGTTGCGGCGTTGGTTCACCGCAATCTGGCCAACCTGTTCGGGCGTGATGCCGCTCTTATCGACATAGAGGTTGAAGAACAGCGCTTGCTGTAGCGCTGCGGCGTAAGTGTAATAAGGCGCATACCAGCTGAAGGGGCCGGCCTGCCTTTGCCCGTCGCGTAGCAGCGAATTGGCATAGGCGGTCTTGCGCGCCGTCGCTTCGTACATCGTCCGGAAAATGAGAACATTACGGCAGAGGCCCGCAGCGATCGCGCCGATCGCGTTGAACACCGCGCCATATTGCCCCGGCGCCTCGCCGCCGCCACCGTACCAGCCGACCTCGAGGCGCAAGGCATCCTGCAGCGCCGCGCAGCCGACCGGCGAAAAACCGGACCCGTCAGCACGCTCGCCGGGCCATGTGGCAATGCCGTCGATATCAGCGCGGGTCAGACCCGCGTCGGCGATAGCCTCCATCGCCGCGTCGACGGTGAGCGCGAGCGCTGACCGCGTAGCCCCGCGCGACACCTCGGACATGCCGATGCCGGTAATCGCGGTATCCTTCTCGGGAAAGCGACTCATGCCGGCACCGGCCGGAAGAATGGTATCCACAGATCGCCGGACGGTTCGAAAACGACTTCGACTGCCATCTCGAACCTCACGTCTTCAGCCGCGCAACCTACGATATTACAGGGGATGCGGACATCGTCCTGCTCGTCGATTGCAACGAGCGCGAGCACGTAGGGAACTGGCAGCCCCGGTACCCACGCCTTGTGATTGACCGTGAAAGTGACGACGCGTCCGCGCCCAAACACCGCTTCGGGCGCGACATCCCGGCTCTCGCACCTTGGGCAGAAGGGTACAGGAGGGTGCACATAATATGCGCAATCGGCGCAGCGGTGGATCGCGAGTTTGCCTTCTCGTCCCCAAGTCCAATAGGCCTCGCTGTCGCGATCGACGACGGGCAGGATGCGAGCGGGCGCTCCAGTCATATTATCCTCTCCACTTATTGCACTAGGTCATAAACCAATAGTTGACACATCGTCAATTTTTGCGATGATGTAGGCAACAACAAATCAACTGGAAGAGGAGAGTCGCCATGAAGATGGACGACATGGTGATCATCAGCGTCGACGATCATGCGGTCGAGCCCCCCGAGGCTTTCATCCGCCACTACCCCGAAGGCAAGAAGGATCGCGCCCCGCGCATCGTGCAGGACAAGGGCAAAGATGTCTGGTCGTGGAACGGCCAACGCTTTCCCACCATCGGCCTGAACGCTGTCGTCGGTCGGCCGCGGAGCGAATATGGCATGGAGCCCAGTTCCTTCGATCAGCTTCGCCCCGGCACCTATGATCCGAAGCTTCGCGTTGATGATATGAACGCCAATGGCGTGCTCGCTTCGCTCAACTTCCCGACCATGCCAAGCTTTGCCGGCGGCACTTTCGTCGGCATGGCACAGAAGGACCCAGAGGAGGCTTTGTTGGCCTGCCGTGCGTGGAACGATTGGCACGTTCAGGAATGGTGCGCCGCCGCGCCGGGCCGCTTCATCCCGATGTGCCTGATCCCAATGTGGAACATGGACGACACACTCGCCGAACTGAAGCGGATGAGCGACCTCGGCGTTCATGCCGTCAGCTTCTCCGACAATCCGTCGAATATCGGGTTGCCGAGCATCCACAATGAATATTGGGAGCCGTTCTGGAAGGCCTGCTCCGACTACAAGATGGTGATCAACTGTCATATCGGCACCGGTGCACGCGCGATGCACCCCTCGCCCGAAAGCCCGATCGACGCGTGGATTACTGCGATGCCGATCTCGATCGCCAATTCGGCCGCAGACTGGACCTTCGCGACCTTCTGGCAGCGTTATCCTGATCTGCGTATGGCGCTCAGCGAAGGCGGAATCGGCTGGATTCCGTATTTCCTCGAGCGCGCCGATTTCACGCACGAGCATCATCACGAGTGGACCTACACCGATTTCAAGGGCGAGCGCCCGTCGGACCTGTTCAAGCGCCACATCATCTGCTGTTTCATCGACGACCAGTTCGGGGTGAAGAACCTCGAATATATGAATACCGACATGATCGCCTATGAATGCGAATACCCGCATTCGGACACGGTGTGGCCTAATGTGCCTGAATATCTGTGGGCTTCGGTCAACGGTCTGGCGAAGGAAACCGTCGACAAGATCACCCACCTCAATGCGATGCGCGAATATAGTTTCGACGCCTTTGCGCTCAACGGCGGGCGCGAGAATTGCACCGTCGCGCATCTGCGCGAACTGGGCAAAGACGTCGACGTCAGCCCGCGACACAATCTGGGCGGGCTCAAGACCGAAAGCATGGACGCAATCGGACAGGCGCGGCGGCCAGTGACGTCGGGCGACATCGAACGCATGTTCGCGTCGGCTTGATCGGAGCGGCCCCATGAGCGAGACGATGTCCCGTTGCCCGATCGCCCACGCGCCGGCGGATGCACCACCAGTTCCTGCACATGTCCCGGACGAGCGGGTGCTCGATACGCGCTTCGCGCAGGGGCAGGTGGCGAACGACCTGCCTGATCCGTATCTGCCCGCAGATGTCATGCGCTCGCCCGACGTACCCCGCATTCTCTATTATCCCTGGCCGACCAGCGGGCGTCAGCATGGTGCGTGGACGGTGTCGCATTACGACGACATCCGCCGCGTGTATGAAGATAATGACCTCTTTTCGACCGAGGGCGCGGCGCAGTTTCAGGCTTTGGCGGGCGAGAGCTTTCCTTCGATCCCGCTCGGCATCGATCCGCCCGACCATGGCCGCTATCGCAAGTTCCTGAATCCCTGGTTCACGCCGGTTGCGATGAACGACATGGAGCCCAAAATCCGCGCGATCGTCACCGAGATGATCGATGCGGTAATCGCCGACGGCGAAGTCGACATCGCTTACGATTTCGGGCGAATCTATCCGGTCCGCGTCTTCCTGAACCTGATGGGTTTCCCCTTCAGCATGTTCGACCAGTTCCTCGAATGGGAATATGCGATCCTGCACAATCCCGATCTCGGCGCCAAGGCCGAAGCGGTGAAGGGTATCCTCGCCTATCTGCGCGGTTTCATCGCGGAGAAGCAGGCGAACCCCGACGAGACGCTGGGGAGCTATATCGCCAATGGCAAGTTGGACGGCGCGCCGCTGACGCCCGACGAGACGATCGGGATGACATGGTTTCTGTGGCTTGGCGGACTCGATACCGTCGCCTCGACAATCAGCCAGATGTTCCGCCGGATGACACTGGACACCGAATTGCAAGCCCGCATCCGCGCCAATCCCGACATTGTGAACAGTGCGGTGGAGGAATTCCTTCGCGTCCAGCCGCTGGTCAACAGCGGCCGCCGCATCAAGAAGGATTTTACCTGGCACGGCGTCGACCTCAAGGAAGGCGACTGGATCGCCTGCATCAACAGCTCGGGCAATTTCGACGAGAGCCAGTTTGCCTGCCCGCGCGATTTCGATCCCGAGCGCAAGAACAACCGGCACTTCACGCTGATCGGCGGCGTGCATATCTGCCTCGGCGCGCATCTTGCGCGGAGAGAGCTACGGGTTTTGCTTCGCGAATGGCTCACGCGGGTGCCACCGTTCACGATCAAGCCCGGTACCGACACCACTGTGATCCCCGGCCTTTTGTCGATCCGCAACCTGCCGATCGTCTGGGACACGAAATCCGCCTGACAGGAACAAGACCATGGCTTTCTTGAAATATGACGACGCCATTTACGTGGGCGGCGAGTGGCAGAAGACCGACCAGCGCGAGGCGGTGATCAACCCCGCCGACGAAAGCCTGTTGATCGAAGCCCCCGTCGGCAGCGCAGCGCAAGTCGACGCCGCCATCGGCGCGGCGCGCACGGCATTCGATCAGGGCGACTGGGCGTATATGCCGGTGGCCGAACGGCAGGCGATATTGACGCGTTTCCTGAACGCGCTCGATGCGCGCAAGAGCGCGATCGTCGACATGATCGTCGCCGAGGCAGGGGCAACGCGAATGCTCGCCGAATTCCTGCAATATGGCATCCCGATGAAGCATGCGCGCCGCACCGTCGAGGTCGCATCGCGACCCGCAGTTTCGTCGCTTCCGATCGAACTGACCCCCAATATGCAGGGCACCACGACGCTTGGCACGGGAGTCGTCAGCCGTGAGCCGGTCGGCGTCGTCGCTGCGATCTCGCCGTATAATTTCCCCTTCTTCCTCAATATCGGCAAAGTCATCCCTGCGCTCGCGGTCGGCTGTACTGTCGTCCTGAAGCCATCGCCCTACACACCGATGGAAGCGCTTGTCCTTGGCGAGATCGCCGATGAGGTCGGACTACCCAAGGGCGTGCTGAGCATCGTTACCGGCGATATCGAGACCGGAAAATTGCTAACGACCGACCCGCGCGTCGATCTGGTGCATTTCACGGGGTCGGACAAGGTCGGCGCGATGATCCAGGCGCAGGCTGCGCCGACATTGAAACGCATCGTGATGGAGCTTGGCGGCAAGTCGGCGCTGATCGTGCGCGCCGACGCCGATATCCAGAAGGCTGCGGCTGCGGGCATCATGGGCTTTACCACCCACGGCGGCCAAGGCTGTGCGCTCACGACAAGGCATCTCGTTCACAACAGCATTCGCCCGCAATTCGTCGCGGCGATGCAGGCGATGCTCGCGCATGTGAAGATCGGCAACCCCGCCGACCCGACCGTTAGCTATGGCCCGTTGATCCGCGAAGTCGCGCGCAAGCGCACCGAGGATTATGTCGCGATCGCGCAGGACGAAGGGGCGACGCTGGTCGCTGGGGGCAAGCGCCCCGAAGGATTCGACAAGGGCTTCTATTATGAGCCGACGTTGTTCGACAATGTGAAGAACGACAGCCGCCTCGCACAGGAGGAGGTGTTCGGGCCGATCGGTGCGGTGATCGGCTTCGACGACGACGACGAAGCGATCGCAATGGCCAATCATAGCGATTTCGGCCTATCGGGCGCGGTCTATTCGGCCGATGCGGGGCAAGCCTATCGCATGGCGCTCAAGCTGCGCACCGGGGGCGTGTCGATCAACGGCGGTGCCGGGACGATGCAGTCCGATGCGCCCTTCGGCGGCATCAAGCGCTCGGGCTATGGCCGCGAATATGGCGAGGATGGGCTCAACGAATTCACGTACCAGAAAGTCATCGGCTTCCACGCCGAATAAGGGGATAAGCCATGACCAAAGTGATGTCCGGCATCCGCGTCCTCGAGGTCGCGCAATTCACCTTCGTCCCCGCGGCGGGCGGCGTGATGACCGACTGGGGCGCCGATGTGATCAAGATCGAGCATCCGGTGCGCGGCGATGCCCAGCGCGGCATCCAGATGCTGCAACGGCTTGCCGTTAATCCGCAACGCTCGTCGCTGATGCAGCATCCCAATCGCGGCAAGCGCAGCGTCGGCATCGATATCTCGACCGAGGAAGGGCAGCAGCTCCTCTATGAGATTGCCGCGACATGCGACGTTTTCCTGACCAATTACCTGCCCAGTCAGCGGCAGAAGCTGAAGATCGACATCGAGCATATTCGCGCCGCGAACCCGAACATCATCTATGCCCGCGGATCGGCGTTCGGCGACAAAGGCCCCGAACGCGACAAGGGCGGGTTCGATTCAACCGCCTATTGGGCGCGCGGCGGCTCGGCCATATTGGTCACGCCAAAGGCGCTCGACGGACCGCTGACGCAGCCGGGTCCGGCCTATGGCGACACGATCGGCGGGATGAACATTGCAGGCGGGATCGCCGCAGCGCTGTTTCACCGCGAGCGCACCGGCGAGGCGACCGAGGTCGATGTGTCGCTGCTCTCGTCCGGCATCTGGGCAACCGCCTGTTCGGTCGACGTCGCGATGGAACTGGACGCAGATCCGTTCGAAAACCAGATGCCCGGTGGCAACCAGGCCGTCGGCACCAATCCCTTCATGGGTGTCTTCAAGACCTCCGACGGCAAGTTCATCAACCTGACCGTCTTGTCGCCCGGCCCCTATATCGAGGATGTGTTCGGGCATCTCGGCATCGCCGACGCGGCGAAAGACGAGCGTTTCTCGACGGCCGAGGCGATCATGGCAAATGCCACACAAGCCTATCCGCTGGTCAAGGAAGCGATCGCGGGGCAGCCCTATTCCTATTGGGTCCAGCATCTCAAGACGATGAAGGGCCAATGGGCCGCTTATCAATCGGTGCACGACGTCGCGAGCGACGAGCAAGTGCTGGCGAATGATCTGATCTTCGAGGTCGAAAGCGCCGACGGTGGTGCACCCATCCGCCTCGTCGCTAATCCGGTCCAGTTCGACCGCGTCGGCGTCGAAAATACGCGCGCGCCCGAGGCGTCCGAGCATACCGAATTGTTCCTGATGGAACTCGGGCTCGAATGGGATCGCATCGAGGATCTGAAGAACAAGAAGGCGATCGCCTGAGGAGGCCTCGCGGTATGTCCGCTCCGCTTCGCGTCGGGATCATCAGCGCGGCATGGGGCGCCAGAGCGCATCTTCCGGCATGGCGGAGCCTCGACGGGATCGAAGTGACGGCGATCTGCACCTCGCGGCCCGAGACCGCGGCGAAAGCGGCAGACGAGTTTGGCGTCGCGCGGGCTTTCCATGATTTTCGCGAAATGGCGGCCGACCCCGATATCGACATCGTCGATTGCGGCACGCGCCCGCCGCTGCGTCATGCGATGGTGATGGCGGCGCTCGGTGCGGGCAAACATGTCTATAATGGCATTCCCTTTGCCAAGGATCTGGCAGATGCGCGGGCAATGGCCGCCGCGTGGCGGAAGGCGGGGACCGTCGCGGTCGTCGATGCGTTCATGCAGGCGGTGCCCGCGATCGTTCAGATGAAGCGGATGATCGACGAGGGATGGATCGGCGAGATCTTCGGCGCCGATATTGCGTTCGAAGCGCCCTTGTTCAGCGCCGCGCAGACCAATGTACCAAGCTATGCGTGGTTCGCCGATCCGGCCAATGGCGCCAGCGCGGGCCGCAATCTGGGCAGTCATATGCTGCACTTGCTGGTGCATTTTTTCGGCCCGGTGACGTCGGTTGCGTCGGATCAGTCGCTCGCGCTGACAGAATGGCCCGTCGACGGCGTCGTCATCCATCCCGAAGTTCCTGACCGCGCGTCGACTCTGCTGCGTCACGCGTCGGGGCTGCCGACGCGGATGGAAGCCAATTGGGCCAAGATCGGCGGCGAGGGTTTCCGCTTTTCCGTCTGGGGATCGAAGGGGCGTCTCGAAGCGCGCGCGCCGGTTTTTCCTATGGCGCATGATACAAGGCTGTTCGGAACCAACAATCCAGCGCTGGGCCCGTCGCGGATGGACGAGATCGCGCTACGGGCTGAATATCTGGAGGTTCCACGCTGCCGCGCGGTCGCCGACCGCCCCGAGACCGGCCTGCTAGCGCTCGCTTCGATCTTCGCCGCAATGCGCGACGCGATCGGCGGCGAAGGCACGGCAGCGCCTGATTTCGCACAGGCGCTGCATGTCCATCATGTGGTGGAGGCTTCGGTACAAGCGGCCGCCGAACGGCGCTGGATCGACCTTTCCGCCTAATCCCGGCGGATCAGCATCGACCCCGCAATAAACCCGCCGCCCATGCCGCACACGGCAGTCTTCGCGTCCTTGATCTGGCGTCCGCCGCCCTGCCCCCACAATTGGGTACAAGCCTCGTGCAACAAACCGAAGCCGTGGAGGCGCCCCCCCGACAACTGGCCGCCGCCGGTGTTCACCGGAAAACGTCCACCCGGGCCGATATTGCCCTCGGCGATAAAATCCTTCGCCTCGCCATGACCGCAGAACCCAAAGGCTTCGAGCCAATAGGGCACGAAGATGCTGAATCCGTCATAGAGCGCGAGCATGTCGACATCGGCGGGCTTCATGTCCGTCCGCTTCCACATGTCGGCCGCCGAATCATGCGCGCCCATTGTCGTGAGGTCGGCGCGCTGATCCCAAGTCTCCTGCGAACCGAGCGCCGCCCCCATGGCCTCGATCGTCAGCGGCGCGCGCGCGCAATCCTTCGCCGCATTGGCGGCGGAGACGATGATCACACACGCCCCGTCGATCGGCACATCGCAATCGAACAGGCCAAGCGGCGACGAGATCATTCGCGCGCCCAGATAATCGTCCATCGACAAAGGCGACTGCATCACCGCCGACGGATTATGTTGTGCAAAAGCGCGCTGACCGGTCGCGACCATACCGAGATGTTCGCGCGTCATTCCAAACTCGTGGAAATAGCGGGTTGCCATCCACCCGGCCCAATTCGATGCCGACATCGCGTTCGCCGGGACGAGATAGGAATACCAGCCGCCGAGCCGCGCACGCCCCGCGCCCGGAATGCTGGCGCGTTGCCCGGCCGTCTGCGAGCTGCTTTCGGTGAGTGCGCGGAAGCAGAGGACGTGCCGGGCCTGCCCCGTCGCGACCGCCATGGCCGCGACCATCAGCGGCGCCATCTGCGACGGCCCATCAGGCACGGCGCTGTGCCAGCGCGTTTTCAACCCGAGCGCATTGCGCACCTCGCCGGTGCCGAGCGGCGACATGCCGGGCGAGTTGTCCGCCTTGCCCGGATAAGTCGAGATGCCGTCGATGTCATCCTTGGTAAGCCCAGCGCTTTCGAGCGCGCGCTTCGCCGCTTCGGCGAGATGCGCCATTGCGGGTCGTCCGGTCTTGCGACCGATATTGGACATGCCGACGCCTGTGATCGCAGCGTTCAAGGTCATTCCGCCAACTCCCACTGTGGGAACCAGATGTCATCGATGTTGGCGAAGGTTACGCGCATCGTTTGGCCGATGGCGACATGTTCGGGGTCCGCTCCGACGACTTCAGCGGTCACGCGGACGCCGGGGGCGCCGTCGAGATCGACCACCGCGAGCGCGAAGGGGACCTGCATGCCAGGGGCCCAGGGCTGGTGGTTGACGGTGTAGGTGTAGACGGTGCCAGTTCCGGAAACAGCCCTACTCTCAACGGCTTCGCTCCAGCAGTTTGGGCAGATCAGCTGCGGCGGGTGGATCGCGTCGCTGCAATTGGCGCAGAAGGCGATCATCAGTTTGCCCTGTGCGCCGCCGGTCCAGAATGCGGTATTTTCGGGGGTGAGTTCGGGAAGCGGTCTCATGGGGTTTCCTGCTGCGGAAGTTGGCGTGGAAGCGCTAAGGCGACGAGGATCGCTGCAATGCACAGCGCGACGATAACGACGACGGTCAGGTCGTAGGCGAAGGGCGACGGATAGATTTCGTCGCCGCGGCGGACAACATCGACCGCGAGTAAGGTCGCCACCATCTGCGCCCCGATGCCGAGAAAGAGCTGGCGGATGACCGTGAGCATCCCCGAAATCTCGCTGATCCGTTCGGGCGGCGAGGCTTGCGCGATGATCGTTGGGGCTACAGAGAAAAGCATCGTCGCGCCGAAGCTGATGACGATGAGCTGGGCAACAACAACCGCAAAGCTGTTCACGTCGAGGAGGAAATAGAGCAGCCATCCGACGGTCGTGACGAGTCCGCCCACGACGATCGCGAAACGCCCACCACCGCGTCCCGCGAGCCAGCCGCCAAGCGGCCCCGCAAAGGCCGAACTGAGGTTCGAGGGCAATTTGGCAAGCCCCGCGACCGTCGCCGAAAGGCCGAGCCCGGCGACCGTCCATACCGGAGCTTGAAGCAATAGCGAGAAAAAGACGGCGATCTGGAGCGTGCTCATCGACACGAGCGCAGTGACTGCCCCGCCAACCGCGATCGTTCGATCGCCGAAACTGCGGATCGCGATCAGGGGATTCGGGCTGGCGAGGCTGCGCTGAATCCACCATGCGACGAGCGCAATGCCGGTGACGAGAGCGCCGAGCGACCATGGGCTCGCCCAGCCCCAATCCTTTCCGGTGCTGAAATAGACAAGAATGAGCGCGACTCCTGGCGCGAACGCCAGCCCCGAGAACCAGTCGACGGGCGGCCCCGCGAGGCGGCGCGGCGAAACGGGCACGAAAGCGAGCATTGCGAGCGCCGCGGCGATGCAAAGCCCCGCGCTGGTAAAGAAGATGCCGTGCCAACTGAACTGGTCCACGATCATGCCGCCGACGACCAGCCCGGCCGCGGTGCCGATCGAAGCGCCCGAGATCATCAGGCCGATCGCCATCGGCGCGCGATCCTTCGCCATATTTTCGTGCACAAGCCCGATACATAGCGGCAGGATCGCGCCGGTAACGCCCTGCATCAGCCGGCCCGCAAGCAAGACCGGGAAATTGGTCGAGAGTGCGCTGATGAGAGAGCCGATCGCCCCTACCGCGAGGACCGCGATCAACGTCCGCCGCCGCCCGAACAGGTCGCCAAGGCGTCCGACGACCGCAGCGATAGCAGCGCCGACGATGAGATAACCCGTGATCAGCCAGCCGACCATTGCGGGATCGCCGAAATCCTGGATCAGCCGCTTGAGCGCTGCGAGGATCATGGCGGTTTCGAACGATCCGGTGACTTCGGCGATCCAGAGCGCGCCGATCAACAGCGGCATATTCCGCCGGGTCGTCACGCGACGGTCTTGGCGCCGTCGGGGACGCCGACCTGCGCGGCGCGCACTTCGATCAGGTCAACGCCGATATCGGCGGGAAGAGCGATGACCGCGAGAAGGGACGCCGCCATCGATTCGGGCGTCGCCGATTCGCCCGACATTGCCGCATGTCCGGTTTCAACAATCTTCTTGTAGAAAGCCGCGACAGTTTCCTGCGACCAGGCCTTGCCGCCCGAGCCGCCCTTGACCGACCCCGAACGCAGCACAGTGACGCGAATATCCTCGGACCGCAGTTCGTCGCGCAGGCCGGCCAACAATGTTTCGATCGCCGCTTTGGTCGCCGCGTAAAGAGCGAGCATCGGGTACGGCATCCGCACCGATTCACTGCTGATCGCAACGATCTGGCCTTTGGTTTCGCGCAGATGCGGGATGGCGGCGCGGATCAGCCACGCGACGCCGAGAATATTGATATCGACATGATCGCGAATGATGTCGTCACTGCCCTGCTCGAACGCAAAAGGGTGAAATACCGCAGCGTTTGCGATGACCACGTCGATGCGGCCAAAGGCTTTGATGGTGGCTGCGATTGCGGCATCGACGGCTTGAGAAGACGTGACGTCGCAAGGAAGCGGCAGCACAGCGTCGCCGAATTCTCCGGCCAAGCTGTCGAGTTCATCCGACGGCCGCGCGAGACAGGCGACACGCATGCCGGCGCCGACGAGGGCCGCAACGAAATGGCGGCCCATCCCCTTTGACGCGCCCGTTACGACGGCGACTTTGCCGGCAAGCCTTTCCATCCCGAATCCCCCAATTGTCATGGTCTTTTTTTCATTTTTGACGATACGTCAATTTTTTGCCATATCGCAAGCCCGCTGTTAGAATGCGGATGAAATTTGATCGGGGCAGCTATTTGACGACGCAGCAACAGGCCGTGATGGGCGAGCGGGTGGCCGCCGATAATGCGTCCGCGAGCGCGGGGCGCAAGCTTGGCGCCAAAGGGCAGCGCACGCGTCAGCAACTGATCGAAGCCACTGTTGCGCTGCTGGAGACGCATGGCCTGCGCGACGTGTCGGTGGTCGATGTGGCGCGCGCGGCGAATACCTCGCCGGCGACTTTCTACGTCTATTTCAAGGGCGTACCCGAGGTTGTGCTGGCAGCGCTGGAAGGCGCGACGCAGACGTCGCCCGAGCTGGAGGCGATCGTCGCGCAGGATTGGCTCGCGCCGGGTGCCGGTGCGAACGCGCGGGCGTTCGTCGAATGCTACACCGATATCTGGAACCGCAACCGCACGATCTTCGTCGTGCGTAATCTCGCCGCCGAAGAGGGCGACGCGCGTTTCTATGAGGCGCGGATGAACCTCGCACGCCCGATCATGGGCTCGATCAGCGAACAGGTTGTGCGTGCGCAGGACGCAGGCCGCATCCCCCCCGACCTGTCGCCGCGGTCGTGCGCCGGCACGATGCTGATGATGCTCGAACGTCTCTCGGCGATCGGGCCGATGAGCCGCGACGACGACGGGGTCGGCTATGCCGAGCTGAAGGCCGCGGCGGCGTACAGCATCGCGATGATGCTGGGCGCGCGCGGCTAATACACCGGAAGCCGGACGGGCGATCAGGCGGCGCTCGCTTCGGCAATCATCTGCTGGATGTTGAGCACCCCGGTCGCGAGACCGCCCGCGAGCCCTGCGTCGACGGGAAGGCACACGCCGCTGATGAAGCGCGCGGCGTCGCTGTTGAGCAGGATCAGGGGCAGCGCCTGTTCCTCGGGCGTCGAATAGCGGCCCTTGGCCTTGGCGAAGGCGCCGAGCACGGCGTCGCCCGCTATCTTGCGGAATTCGCCGAGCATCGGGGTGTCGATCGGGCTTGGCATCGTGCAGTTGATCCGGATGTCGCGGCCGATGAGGTCGGGGGCGCTGATCTGCGTCCAGGTGTTGATGAGCTCTTTTGACAAAGTGTACGGATCGCCAAGCTCCGAAGCGTGGTCGAGATAATATTTCCGCGCTTCGCCGAAATCGGAGATGGTCATGATTTCGCGCAGCAGGGGCTGCCGCGCGAGATAGCCCATGCCCGCCAGCGACGACACGCTGACGATCGCCGCGCCCGGATTGAGATGCGGCAGCCAGCCTTCGGTCCAGGCGCGGATACCGAGGAAATTGACCGTCACGACATCCTCGCCCGGAAAGGTTTGCGGAAGACCCGAGACGTTGAACAAGGCGTCGACCTTGCCTCCGATGCTGGCGATGCCGTTGGCGATCGAGTCGGGGCTTTTGAGATCGACTTCGGTAAAGCTCGCGAGATTGACCGGCGTCGGCTTGATGTCCGCGCCATGGACCTCGGCGCCCAGATCGACCAGCGCGCGGGCAGCGGCTTCGCCGGTCCCCGAAAAACAGCCCATGACGACGACGCGTTTGCCTTTGTAGCCCAGAATATCGGTAGTCATAATCTCACCCTTCCTGAATATTGTCCGTCGCCGCTATTCGAGCGCGGCGAATTTCGTATCGGCAAGCCCGCCCATCGCGTCAGCCATCAGCGCCGCCTCGCGCGCCTCATGGCCGTTACAGAGGATGATCGCGGCGTCGGTCGCGATGCGGTCCTCGGCAACCGCGTCGCGAAAGGCCGCCCAAGCCTCGGCATGATCGGCAAAGCGAAGGCCCAGTGCAGCTTCGACTTCCTGCTTTTCGGCCGCGTGAAAGCCCGGTCCGAACCGTTCGATCGCACGCCACCATTTGATCAGCCGCGCCATGCCCTTTGCCTTCACCGCCGCCTGCTGGTCGGCGATGCGCGGCACAATGCTGTCGCGAATATCGTCGAGCGCGATCGCGAAACTGCGGTCATGGGCGCCGACGGGTGCGCCGGGAAGAACAACCGGCGGCAGCACGATCCCCGCCGCCTCGGCCAGCGCCTCGGACAAGACGCGCCGGTGGATCGTCGAATAGACGAGGTTCATGCCGAGATTGGGCGGCGGCGGCGCGTCGGGATCGTCATAGCGCGAGCGCCGCGCAAAACCTGTCTGAAAGAGGAGGCGCCAATAGCGCACGCGCTCGAGATCGACCGCGTGGCCCCCCGCCGCCTCATAGGCGGCAAAGGCTTCGGGAAGCGGAACGAAGCCCTGGAACAGCATGCGCAGGCAGAGCATCGCCAAGTCGGCCATCGGGTCGCCATAATGGACAAGCTCCCAATCGAGCAGCGCAGTGACGCGGTCGCCCTCGAACAGGAAATTGCCCGGCCCGGCATCGCCATGAACGATCACCGGCGCGGGCATGTCGGCAGGGACATTCGCTTCGAGCCAGTTCAGCGACAAATGGATCAGGGGATCCCATGCCTTGCCGCTGTTGCCGACGCGGAGCGCGGCAATCCGCTGACGGATAAAGATTTCGGCGGGCTCGACGGGGCCCATGCCATCGACCGGTTGTTCGACGACGTCGATACGGTGGAGCGCCGCGAGCTGGCCCATGAAATCGCGAGCAAGCGCGGAGCGCTGCGCCGCGTCGGCGAGGCCGCCGAAACGATCCTGTCCGGATACCATACCGCAAACAAGCGCGCGCTGATCGGGGACCGAAGCGAAATAGGGCGCGACACGCACGGAAGCGCTGGCGAGCGGTCCCGAGAGCGCACGCAGGATCGCGGCTTCGCGCAGGAACGCCGCATCATCGCCCGCCCCCGCCTTGTGCACGTCGTAATTCATATAGGCGCTTGCGGTGCGCCCGTCGGGCCAAGCGAGATCAAGCTCGGCGCCATCGCGCGACGCGCCGCCGCCGCCGCGCGGGCGAACTGCGGTCACGCGCGCGCCGCTGGCGGCTTCGACTGCAGCGGCGAGCCCTTCGGGGAGGAGGTCGGCGGCGGACATCAGCCGACGATCCCTGCATCGCGGAAAGCGGCGATTTCTTCGCCCGAAAACCCGATTTCGCCGAGGATTTCGTCGCTATGCTCGCCAACGGCGGGTGCGCAGCGTTTGAAGACAACCGGCACGTCGCCGAAATACCAGAAGGCGCCGGGCTGTTCGACGATGCCGTAAAGCGGTTGCGGCAGGAGCGAGACGAGGTTCAGCTCGCGGTTTTGCGGATCGTCGAAGAATCGGTGCATCGCATCCTCGAAATTGACCGCGTCCGAAGGAACTCCGGCAGCCTCGAGCGCGGCGAGGAGGTCGGCGGTGGAGCGCGCCTTCGCCGCCGCCACAAAGCTGGACTCGTCTGGCCCGAGGATATCGCGCAGCGCGGCCTGCTGTGTGGGTTTATGCGCCGCGACAGCGATCCATTTGCCGTCGGCGCATTCGAAGATGCGATGATAGGGCGAAAAGCCCGTCTGGTCGCTGGTCAGGTGATAGGTTTCGGTGAGCTTTCCGTCGGGTCCAATCAACCGCTCGCCCTGCGTGAAGGCCGCGACGCCGAGCAGCGAGCTTTGCGTCGTGTGCCCGCGTCCGCCGGCGCGCTTGGCATAGAGCGAGGCCATGATCTCGACGAGGCCGCTTTGCGCCGACGTGACGTCCATCGTGCCGGGCCGATTGAAAACGGGCTTGTTGCCCTCGCCGGCGTTCTCAAACTCCCACCCGGCGATCGCGTTGAAGATCGAGTCATAGCCCGGCCAGTTGCCGCGCGAGCCGCGCTGCCCATAAGCGCTGACATAGTTGAACGCGACGTCGGGGTTATATTTGCGGATGCCCTCTTCGCTGAGGCCGAGCTTGGCGGCGCCCTTGAAGCGCATATTGTGGTGCACGACTTCAGCCCACTGGATCAGTCGTTCAAGGATCGGCTGCGCCTCGGGCTTTGTGAGGTCGAGCGCAAGACTGCGTTTCGATCGCGCCGCCGCCTGATAATAGCGGTGCATGAAGCGGATGCGGTCGCCGGTCAGCGCCTCGACCTTGATGACATTCGCGCCCATGTCGCCCATCATCGACGGCCCCATCGGTCCGGCGAGGAACATGCCGAGGTCGAGGACGCGGACGCCTTCGAGAATTTCGTCGGGGGCGGTGCTATGGCCGATCGATGGCGGCTGCGCGGTCCAACCCGCCTCGCCACCTTCGCCGAGGCGCGGAGCCGGGCGGCCGCGCGGCAGATCGGCGTCGGTGTGAAACGGGACGTTCGGCTGGCGTGTCCGCCCGAGGTGCGGATCGTCGACGTCGATCACATAATTGTTCGCCTCAACCTCCGGATGGCGGAGGACTTCGCCCATCGGATAGGCGGGTTCGACCGCAATGTCGGCAGCCCGCATGTCGGCGATCCAGCTGTCGCGCGGGCGCAGGCGGAAGGCGGACTCGATCCCTTCCGGCGTTTCGAGATCGACATCGGCCTCGGCCATCACATCCCACATCGTCGGCATGGTGGCGTAATCAAACTGGCGCGTCGGATCCATGATCTGTAGCCAGTCGCCACCGTGGCACTGGAACAGCTGCTGCGCCATCGCGCGAGGAACGTCGGGGGCATAGGTCGGCGGGTTGGGCATCGGCCCTTCGCTGTTGCGCGCCCAGACAAGCGGCAGCGTCGAAAGGAAACCCTGGAACAGCGAGGTGTGCGCTGCGCCGCCGTGCCCCGATTGAAGCCGCATAACGAGGCGCGCGAGGATGGCCGACGCGGCGAGGTGCGCGGCGGCCCAGCTCCCCTGGCGGTAACGATAGACGATCGGGCCTGGACGGTGGCCGTCATTCTCGTAAAGCGCGCCGACACGCGCCGCGACGAGCAGGTCGTCGGCGCCGCGTTCGACGTCGGGATGATTGTGCGGGCTGCCGGTGATGCCGCAGGTGACGAGGCGCGGGAAGGCCTTTGCAAGCGTGGCGTCATCAAGACCGAAAGCCTGGGCCTGCTTCGGGGTGAACTGATGGAGAATGACGTCGGCGTCAGCGAGACGCTCAGTCAGCGCGGCGCGGCCGTCGGCGGTGTCGAGGTCGAGCACGAGGCTGCGCTTGCCGCGGTTCCAGTTGGCGAAGGGCGCGGTGCCGCGCGCAGGATCGCCTCCTGGGCGCTCGACTTTCAGGACGTCGGCGCCAAGCTCGGACAGCATCAGTCCGGCGACCTGGACCGCCATCCCCTCGCCTATCTCGACGATGCTGAGGTCGCCGAGCATCGGTCAGGCCTTGCGGAAGTTGGGGAGCACCCAATCGTCCTGGATCGGGGTCCAGTCTACGACGACCTTCATCCCGATATGGACGTCCTCGGCATCGCAGCCCGACACGTTCGCGTTGAGACGCGTGCCCGGCGCACCGTCGAGATCGACGACGACGGGGACATAGACAAAATCCTCACCATTTTTCGGATTCTTGTTGCAGATCGCATAGCTGAACACCGTGCCGGTCCCGGGGAGCGCGGGCCAATCCTTGGCCCGGCTGCCGCATTCGGGGCAGAGCGCCGTCGGCGGCATGCGGAAATGTCCACATTCGCCGCATTGGCACGCCGTGAGCTTGCCTTCCTTCGCTGCCTGCCAGAAAGGCTCGGTATCGGGGTTGGTGGTAATGCGGATCTGGTCGCCGGGAAGTGCGCGGGCGGTGCCGTAGGTCATGGGGATCAGTCCTTGCGCAGAATGAGGCTGGATACGGGAAGCGATGCCGGGCCGCCCGAAACGAGCGCAAATTCGGCGTCCTTGACCTGATTGATCGCGGTGCCGCGCACCTGTTCGACGCCCTCGACGATATGCGTCATGCCGATGATATAGGCTTCGTTGAGGTTACCGCCGTGGGTGTTCACAGGCGTGCCGCCGTTCACGCCCTTGCCCGTCGCAGGATCGTAGCGCAGCTTGCCCGACAGGACATAATCATTGCCCTCCCCCTTTTCGCAGAAGCCGTAATCCTCGAGTTGCATCAGCACCATCGGGCTGAAGTGATCGTAGATCAGCGCAACGTCCATGTCCTTTGCGCTGAGCCCCGACTGCGCCCAGACGCGGTCGGCGGTGAATTTATGTCCCGAGCTGGCAAAATGCGGGTCGGGCATGCCCATCCAGGCGAAGGCCCTGCCCCATTCGCGCTGGCCACCGTGCGCGGCGGCATGGACGACCGCGGGCTTGTGGCGGCAGTCCTTGGCCCGGTCCATCGTCGTCGTGATCACCGCGACCGCGCCATCGGTTTCCAGACAGAAGTCGAGGCGGCGCAGCGGATCGGCGAGCATCACCGAGGCGTCATATTGTTCTTTCGACAGCGGTTCCTTGCGAACCGCCTTCGGCCGGTTGTGGGTGTTGGCGCGCGTCGCCATCACCACTTCGCCGAACGCATCCTGTGTCGTGCCGTAAAGGTGCATGTGGCGCCGCGCGAGAACGCTCATCAAATGGCCCGGCCCGACAAGACCCGACGGCTGGAGAAAGCTGTTTTCGGGATTGGGCGCCGCCGAACCGAAGACGACCCCGAGGCGGTGCTGCGGCAGTTGCTGGAGCGCCATCAGCGTCACCGTATAGGTGCAATCCTCGTTCATCAGGCCCGCGGTCGCAAGGCCGATCGCACCCGGACAACCGCCGCCGCCGCTGGTGAGCGTCGCCGACCAGCTGATGTGGGGCATGCCCAGCGTTTCCATGAGCGACGCGGTATCGAATTTGTCGAGATAACCCGCACCAGCGGTTGAATAATAAGAGAAACCGTCAATCTGCTTGTGGCTGATCCCGGCGTCGGCGCAGGCGTTCATGATCGCTTCGGCCGCCATGTCATTGATCGTGCGCGGCCAGCTTTTGCCGCGGACATAATAGTCGGTCGACCCAATTCCGACGATCGCGCATTTATCCTGATTGACCCAGGTCATGCTTCTCTCCCGATTCCCAGTTATCTAACTAGGTTCAATATGACTAGGCGCGCAGCTTGTCCAGCCGTCAAGCGAAATGGAGTTTCCGATATTTGCCGCGGAAGTAGAGCAACGGGTCGCGGCGGGGTTCGAAAATCGCTTTGACGACGCGGCCAACAAGCAGGAAATGATCGCCTCCATCGTGCACGGCGTCGCGTGTGCATTCGAAGCTGCTGAGCGAGCCGGTGAGCACCGGGGTGCCGAATTCGCCGGTTTCCCACGGGGTCGCGGAGAAGCGGTCTTCGCCCTTACCAGCGAAACGGTTCGACGTCGGCTGCTGACCGATCTGCAGCACATTTACCGCGAAGCGCTCGGCTTCGCGCAGGAAAGGCGCACTTCCCGCATTGTTCGCGATGCAGACGAGCAGCAGCGGCGGGTCGAGCGACACCGACGTGAAGCTGTTTGCGGTGAGCCCGATGGGCGTGCCGTCGGGGCAGAAAGCGGTGACGACAGTGACGCCAGTCGCAAAGCATCCGAGCGCGTCGCGGAAGCTCCGTGCGTCGGACCCTGCGCGATATTCGGGCGACTGCCGCGGTGCGCGACGCTCGAGAAAATCGATCAGATGGCCGCCGAGCGCATCGATCCGGTCTTCGGTCACGACGAGCGCCGCATCCTCCACTTCGACCAGTTCGCCATCGGGAAGCTGATCGACGAAGGCGCCCGCATCCTCGCGCGACACGATCTCGCTCATCGCGCCGCGAACATAGAGCGTCGGGAGCGCGATGTGGGAGGCGACGCCCCCGATCCGCTCGGTCATCGCCGCGGTGTCGAACGCGCCCAGCATCCGGACATCCCACTGCGCCTGACCGGGAGCAAGCGCCGCGGCTTCGCGAAGCCGGGCACCGATCTTTTGCGACACGCCCGGATCGACGTTGAGCGGAAGGTCTACGAGCACCAGTCCCGCCGCCAGCATCGCCGCGTCGCGTTCCAGCGCAGCGCCGGCGATCCATCCACCAAGCGTCGAGGCGACGACGACGGGGCGTGTTCCGAGCTGCGCGAGTACGGCGCGCAAATCCTCCACCATCGCCTCGAAATCATAGCGGCCGTCCTCCGGCCATTCGCTGCCGCCATGACCGCGAAGATCGAGGCTGATGACGCGGCGTCCCGCCTGTTGAAGTGCGTCGGCGACGCTGTCCCAGACCCGGCGGGTTTGCCCGGCGCCATGGACGAGCAGCACTGACGGATCTTCGCTGGCGCCGATCACATCGGCCTCCAGCCGGACACCTGCAAAGCCGCGATAGTCGACGATGCTCATGCCCCGCCCTCTGGCGCGCTCGCTTCTTCCGCGCCGCCGAGGTGAAGCCAGATATCGAACTGCTCGGACCGGCGGCGCATCATCAGCCGCGCGATATCGGCGTCGCCATCGATGATCGCCTGGCACAGGCTACGCTGCATCGCGCGCGTCCGCTGGCGCCGATCGGCGTCGGCATAGAGATCGCTGCCGCGTTCATCGAGGCCGAAGCTGTAGCCAATCTCCATGACCAGTTCGACGACCGGATTGCCGCTCAGCCGCGCAATCATCCGTGCCAGCTCGACTTCGGCGACGATCAACTCGCGCGCCGTGTCGTGCCCGTCAATCCGGCCGACGAATTCGCGCATCCGCTCGGCATCCTCGGGGGTCCGCAGGCGCGCAGCGGCGACGGCAGCTTCCTCGGAGACCGGGCGCGTCACCTGGATGACGTCGCCGAGGTTCGCGCCGCGCAAGCGCAGAAAGCGTGCGAGCGACTGGATCGCGTCGCGGGCGTCGGGCCGCTCGGCGAAATATCCGCCCTTCGTCCCACGCCTGATGCTGATCAGCCGGTCGCGTTCGACCATCTTGGCGGCCTGCCGAAGCGTCGGCCTGCTGACGCCGAAGCGCCCGAGCAGTTCATCCTCTGCGCCGAGATAATCACCGGGATCGGCAGCAAGACTGAGACCTGCAAGTGCGCGCGCGGTGCGGCTTGCAAGTGTTTCATGAGCGCCGGCGACGTGCATCGATATCTCCCCTAATAGGTACCTGTTTATGCCAGATATCGGGCATTGTCCAGATTATCCTTGTCTCGACTTATATAACTAGGTACTTCTTAATCGAAACCGGATTAAGCCGAGTCGAGAGGATGACTGCCATGAAACCCTTTGTGTTCAGCGCCGACAGCCACATTATGGAACCGGCGGATATCTTCCTCGAGGGCCTGCCCGCGTCGCTGAAGGATCATGCGATCCACGCGCGAAAGGAAGGCGAATATCTGATCACCGGCACCAAGGATAAAATCATCTATCGCCTTCGCGTCGGCCAGCATCGCGAAAAGGCGCTGGGCGACAATGAGCGGCGCGGCATTCGCGAAATTGCCGGTCGGCTGGAGGATATGGAGCTGGAGGGAATCGACGGCGAAATCTGTTTCCCGTCGCTCGGCCTGTGGCTCTATTGCCTCGACAATGCCGATGCCGAAGCCGCGTCGGCGCGGCTGTACAACGACTGGAACGACAGCTTCCTTGGCAGCCACGCGAACCGCTTCGTGCGCTGCGGAATGTTGCCCGTGCTCGATTTCTCGAACACGTTGGCCGAACTTGATTATCTGGCGTCGAAGGGATTCACTGCGGCGATGCTGCCCGCCGTATCGCCGCCGAACCTGCCCAAATATAACAGCGAAGCTTGGGATCCGGTTTTCGCGAGAGCGGCGAAGCTGGGGATTGTGTTCGTCATGCACACCGGAACCGGGCTCGAAACCGTCGTTATCGAGCGCGGGCCGGGCGCGGGGATCATCAACTATACCAACCAGATGACCGACGCGCAGCAGACCGCAATGTATCTGGTGTCGGGCGGCGTACTCGATCGCAACCCGGGCGCGCGGATTGCCTTTATCGAGAGCGGTGCGAGCTGGCTCGTCGCGCTGGCCGAGCGGATGGACGAAGTATCGGTCGCCCACTCCAATTTCGTCTTCCCCAAGCTCAGCCGCGCGCCGAGCCAGATCGTCGACGACCAGATATGGGCAAGCTTCCAGCACGACCGGGCGTGCATCACTTCAGCAGCCGCCGGCCTGCCGGGGGCGAAGAATGTGATGTGGGGATCGGACTATCCCCACGCCGAGGGCACCTTCCCGATCAGCCGTCGCATCGTCGACGAGCTGTTCGAGGGGATGGACGTCAGCGAGGAGGTGCGTAGAAACATCCTGGGGCTTAACGCCGCTCGGCTGTTCGGCGTGACGCCAGAGGTCGCAACGAGTGAAAAAGCAGCAGCGTAGCAAATATCCCCTCCCGCGAGCGGGGGGGGCCGTTACTCTTCGATCGGCCTTGCCGTCCGGCCCGCCATGATCGCCGCGACCCCGCCGACGAGCAGGCACCCGGACAGGATCGCCAGCGCAGGCTGGAGCGACAAATCGCCATAGCCCGGCGTGAACGCCTTGCTGAGATAGCCAGCGACAGTGCCGCCGAGGCCGACTCCCGCCAGCCCGATAAACATGTTGATCGTCGCCGACATCATCGCGCGCATCTGCACTGGCACCTGCGCGAAACAGAGTGCGATGATCGGGCCGAGGTGCAGCGTCATCATGAACTTCACGACGACGAAACAGGCCAGCGCCATATAGGCGTTGCTCGTCAGCGCGAATCCGACGCCGAAGGGAAAGGAAATCAGCAAGCCGATGCCAGCGAACCAACCGTTGAAACGCGGATTCGCCTGACCGTATTTGTCGCTGACCCATCCCGCGACGAGATTGCCGATCACCAGCCCGGCCGCCATCGCGCCGCCAAGCCAGAAGCCGGTTTCGGTCTTGTCCATCCCGTGCACGCGCTGAAAGAAGGACGCGCCCCATAGGATGAAGGCAAAGCCGGTGAGCGGAACCATGCAAAGCAGCAGCCCGACCCATCGCAACGACGGGTTGGCACCCATCGTGCGCAGCACTTCGCCGAGGCTCGTCTGTGGCGGCATGGCCGGCCCGGCCACACCGCGACGGCGCGGCTCGGCTGCGAGAAAATAAACAAGAAGGCCAACGCCAACCCCGGGCAGACCGACGATCAAAAAGACGGTGCGCCAGTCATACCATTGCGACAGCCATCCAGCGAGCGCGAGCCCGCCCGAAAGCCCGACCGCGTTGGCGGCGAGCATGATCGAGATGACTGTCGTGCGGCGGTCTTTCGGGAAAATGTCGGTGAGCAGCGACATGCCCGCGGGACCGGCTCCGGCTTCCGCTGCGGCCAGGCCAACGCGCGCGAGCAGCATCTGCCAGAAGCTGTGGGCAAAACCGGACAGCGCCGTCGCAAGGCTCCAGATCGATACGCAGACGGCGATCACCAGACGCCGGTCGCCGCGGTCGGCGTAGCGGGCGATCGGGAAGGCCGCGATCGCATAAAAAGCGGCAAAAGCGATGCCGGTGAGTAGTCCGAGCTGGCCATCATCAAGGCCAAGCTCGATCTTTATATCGTCCTGGAACAGGGTGAAGACTTGACGATCAACATAGCTGAGGATCGCGACGACGACGAGTAAGCCAAGAGTCAGGCCGCGGCGGCCCGAGGTTTCCGAAGTCCCCGAGGTTTCCGAAGTCATAGTCTTCCTTCCAAAAAAAAAGGGGAGGTCCGGTCGCCCGTCCCTCCCCCAATGCTCCTTGGAGCGCCCTTGGTCCTAGAATTCGAAGCTGGCGGTGACGCCGTAAGTGCGCGGCTCGTTGTAGGTTGCCGAAATATAGCCAACCGGCGCGACCAGCTGGTTCTGAGCAAATTCCCGCTCGTTGGTCAGGTTACGGACAAACACGCCGATCTCGAAACGGTCGAGAAACTCCACTGCGGCACGCGCACCGACCAAGCCGAGCGACGGACCGGTCGTTGCCGCGATGATCGCGTCATTCTCGGGATTAGGCGTATAATTGTAGATGTCGAGCGGCACCTTGCTGCGCCACGAATAGTCGGCGTGGAGCTTGATCCGTGCGTCGCTGCCCAGCGCCGTGGTATAATCGGCGGCGAGCGAATATTGCTTTTTGAACACGCCGCTGAACCGTTCGAAGGAACGGTCGCCGGTCAAATCGGCGTATCGGATATATTTCGGATCGACCAGCGCGCCGGATGCCTGAACGGTGAAGCCTTCGAACAGCACCGCTGTCAACTCGGCTTCCAGACCGCGGATGCGCACCTTGCCCGCGTTACCGAGCAGCGTTGCCGTGCCAGGCACCGTTGCAGGCGGCACGGGCGGGACAGAAACCAGCGTCGAACGCTGGATGTCGTTCACATCACTCGTATAGGCGGCGACGTTCAGGCGAACTCGATTGTCGAGAAACTCGCTTTTGAAGCCCACTTCATAGGAATAGGCAATCTCGGGCGCGAACGGGATGAATGATGCGGTGTTCGGCGCGCGGAGATTCTGCCCACCCGACCGGAAACCTTTTGCCGTCTTCGCATAGACAAGAATGTCATCGCTGATCTTGTAATCGACGCTCGCCGTGTATGACCAACCGCTGAAGCTGTCGCGGCGCTTGAAGGCGCACTGGACGGGGTCGATGATCTCGCCTGCCGTAAACGCCGGGACGCCGGCAACGACGGCGCATGTCGTCACACCGCTGGTACGGTTGAAATTGTTGCTGCGAGTTTCGAGACCCTTGTCATCAACCGAATAGCGCAGGCCGCCGGTGAACGACAATTTGTCGTTGAGGTGCCAGGTCGCCTGACCATACATGCCGATGCTGTCATTATCGATCTTGCCCCAGAAATGGGACGTGACCGGATTCAGAATCGGCACAGTGATCGAGATCGACTGGTCGAAGCCGCTTTCATGAAAGGCGAAGGCGCCTGCCGCGAAGTCGACGGCATCACCAAATGCCTTGCCGGTAAACTGCAGTTCCGCAGACTGCTGCTTCAGCACCTGCTGGCTTTCGGTAAAGTGAAGCGCGTATGCCGAACCATCGAGATCGAAACCGGCGTTGGCGGCAACCTTGCGATAGCTGGTAATCAATTTTATCTGGCCGAAACTCGTGTCGAGTGCGCCGGTGAAATTATAGGTCTGCGTCTTTGCGTAGACGTAGGGGATCTCGTTATTAGCCGTAATCCGACCGCCATCGGCCAGCCGTGCCGCTTCGGTAGCGAGAATCGCGAGACCGGGAGCGGTCGCACTCGCCGGCGGATTGCCATTCAGAATGCCTACATATGTTCCCGACGTGGAGGCGGTATTATAGGTCGAATTGGCACCGTTGAACGTTCTCGTTGTGTAGACGAGATTGCGGCTTGGCGCGGCCTCGTCCATCTTGAAATACTCGCCTGAGAAAATCAGGCTGAGGTTATCGGTTGGCTGAATGAGCAGCTTGCCGCGGGCCTGCCAGCGGTCGCGGTTGTCGACCTTGAGACCGTCGAGATTCCCCCCGACCGGGCGGCGCGCGACGGCGGTCGTTACCGGCGTAACAGCGCTGGCCGTGCCGGGAGGCACGCTGTTGGTCGTATAGCCGTCGCGGCTGAAGCGTTTGCCGGCGAAGCGGACCGCGATCTTGTCGCCGATCGGAATGTTGACGACGGCAGTCGGTTCGAACTCGTTGAAGCGTCCGTAACTTGCTGACAGCTTGCCGCTGAATTCGCCAAGTCGCGGATCGTTCGAGTTTATCAGCATCGCGCCACCGGTGGTGTTGCGTCCGAACAAAGTGCCTTGCGGACCTTTGAGCACCTGAACCGAACTGATATCGAGCAGCGTCGTGTTGAGGCCATAAGCGCGCGCCCAATAGACGCCGTCGACATAGGTACCGACCGAGGGGTCCAGCGTGGCGAGCGTGTCATTCTGAAACTGGCCGCGAAGCGCTACGGTGATACCCGCGGGGCTGTTCGAACCCGAGCGAATATAAAGCCCCGGAGTGAAATTCGCGATGTCCTGAACACGGACGGCGCCCTGAGCTTCAAGGCTCTCGCCGGTAAACGCGGTGACTGCAACGGGAACATCCTGCAGATTTTCATTCACCTTGCGCGCCTGAACGATGATTTCCTCGAGGCCGACGGTTTCATTGTCCGCCACTGGTGCGGTGGACTGAGCTTGCGCCAAGGCCGAGGTCGACGACAGAGCGATGGCTGTCAGCGAGGCCGCGGCGAGCATCCGAAACGAATCGCGCTTCTGCTTGAATTTCATGGTCAACATCCTCCCCGCGAGGCTTCATCTGTCCTCGCTGCCCGAGTTGTATAACTAAGTCTAATAAGACAGACAAGTGGATAACGCTTTCCGTTGGGGAAAGCGTTCAAAATTACTCGTCAACCGTGCCCTTTGGGCAACAATCTTGCGAGAGTGGGGACATCGGCGAGCGCACGAAGGACGTCGTTGAGGTGCGTGCAGCCGAGCGTGCCGGCTAGAGTGTCGAGCACTGCCTGCCGGAATTCGCCGACATTCTGGCCAACCATTCGCGCCGCCTTCATCGAGGCACCGGGGCATTCGCGAAATGGAAGGATCAGCGGCAAAGCCTGAAGCGAAAGCAGGGTTTTGTCGGCTTCGTCGATTTCGGCATAGACGCGATACTCGTGGATCGCAGTGCGCGTGCCTTCCGGGTTGGGACCGCTATCTTGAAAAGCGGCATCGACCTTGATCACGCCTTCGGCGCGCCACACGTCGATTCGCCGTGCGCGCCGTGCCTGCGGACGCCCGGTCTGCTCGGCCATGCCGTGCCACCCGATGGGATCATCCGGATTGGCGAGCGGACCAACCTTGGTCGACGACTGGTCGCTGTGGTCGACGCCGCCGTCATTCGACAGCGAACTCGCGCCTTCGGTAAAGCCGGTACAGATATTGAGCATCCGGCCCTTGTTGCCCGCGGTCGACTGCGTGCCCTTGCTGCGCATTGTCGCCTGCCAGTCGTCGGTCCACTGCGACCAGATCCATCCTGCGACAAGACTGGCGCCAGCGAAATCGTCGAGGAGTTGGAAAGTCGGTGTGCCGCGAATGTCGCCCAGCGTTGCCGCGAGCGCGTGGCGGCTCGCGCCGCCCGCGCGCACGCCGACCATCTCCTGAAGTCGAGGATGATCGGGCGTCGCCGAAATTTCGAGAATTTCGCGGATCGGAGACGTCCGGATCCGGAAGTCCCCACTCGCGAGTTCCACGGGGTCGCCCGTTACTGGGGTGAGCAGATCGCGCGCGCGACCGGCCATGATCCAAGCTTCGCCGAACCCGTCGGGCCAATCGGAATCAATCGAACTCGTCCGGCGGATCGATCCCGGACGACGCGCCGGCGCAGGGCCGGCCGACTGCCGCGCGAACGGAAATTGTTGAGGTGCGTTCAATATCTCTGTCCTATTTCGGCGGCATGCGGATCGCGCCGTCGAGCCGCAGATTCTGACCATTGAAATAGGTATTGCGCGCAAGTTCGAGAACGAGCGAGCCAAATTCTTCGGGATGGCCGAGACGCTTGGGGAATGGCACCGACGCCGCCAGACCCTCGAAAATAGCCGGGGCGCGATCTTTCACCGCGAGCATTGGCGGCGTCGCAAAGATACCGGGCATGATCGAATTGACGCGTATGCCGAGGTCCATCAGGTCGCGTGCCAAGGGCAGCACGAGCCCATTCACCCCGGCTTTCAGCGAACCATAGCCGACCTGCCCGATCTGCGCATCCTGTGCCGCTGCCGAGGCCGTAAGGATGATCGCGCCGCGCTCGCCATCTTCATTGAGCGGTTCGGCATTCGCCATGCCCAGTGCCGACAATGATGCGAGCCGATAGCTGGCGATCAATATGCCCTGCGCCGAGAAAGCATAGTCGTCGGTCGAGTAGCGAACGTAACCGCCGGTCGTCTTGTCATAGCGAACGGTCTTGCCGCCCTTCGAGATTTGCGCGCAGTGGACTAGGACACGTTCCTGCCCATGCGCGGTGCGCGCGGCCTCATAGCCCGCAACGACGCTGTCCTCGCTCGTGATGTCGACCTTGCAGAAGATACCGCCGATCGCGTCGGCGACTGCCTTGCCGCCTTCCTCGTTAACGTCAAAGATCGCGACCTTCAGGCCCGCACCCGCAAGCGCTTCAGCGCTGGCGCGGCCTAGCCCCGAAGCTCCGCCGGTGACCACCGCCGCCAAATTCTTTTCGAGTTTCATGCCCTTGTTTCCTTGCTTTCAGATTATTGCAGAACTTCAAGATTGCCGCCATCGACGATCAGCACCTGACCGGTGATGAAGCCGGCACGGTCGGAACAGAGGAAGGCCGCCGCCGCCATATCTTCGGGCGTTCCCATCCGCTGGACGGGCCATGCGCTGACGCGCTCGGCAATATGCTCTTCGTAGGTCTGGCCCTGCGCCTCGGCGATCTTCGTGAACACGTCGCGAAACTGCGGCGTCGCAATCGCGCCGGTGCCGAGCGTGTTGACCGTGATGCCGAAAGGGCCAAGCTCGGCCGACAGGGTTTTCGAGAGCGCCAGCGCGCCGACGCGATAGGTATTCTGCGCCGCACGGGGAAGCTTGCGATGCGGCGCTTTCACCGAGTTCGTACCGATCGTCAGGATCCGGCCCCAGCCCTTTTTGCGCATATCGGCAAACACCGCCTGCACTGCCCAGCGAAACGCCATGACATTATTGTTATTTGCGGCGACGAAGGTCTCGTCATCGACATCGAAGAAGGCGCCTTTGGGACCGGAGTCGACGTTGAAGATTAATATGTCCGGGGAGCCGAACGCATCGGCGGCTGCTTTCACGGCCAGCGCGATCCCGTCCTTGGTCGTGCAATCCGCCGAAATGCCGGCGACCTGCCCGCCCGCCATCCGAACCTCGGCAACAGCATCATCGACCGTCGCCTGCGTCCGCGCGGCGACGACGGTCTTGCACCCCTCGCGCGCAAATTCATGCGCGCAACCGAGTCCGATACCCTTCGACCCGCCGAAAACGAGCGCGACCTTTCCGGCAATGCCGAGGTCCATCAGGGCGCCTTTCCCTGCTGAAGCTTCAGCCGCTCCTGCAATATGTCGTTGCGTCCCGGGGAGGCGGCGACGGTCGACCCGCCGTCCATCTTGATCGTCGTGCCGGTGATATAATCGGACTTTGCCGAGGCGAGAAACAGGCAGGCGTGCGCGATATCGGCGGGAGTGCCCGCACGGCCGACAGGAACGGTCGCGCCATATGCGGCCAGCCCTTCGTCGCCGAGCACCGCCTTCGCGCGGTCGCTCGCGATCAGGCCGGGGTTGATGGCATTGACGGTGATGCGTTCCGCCACGACGTCACCCGCCGCGGCGCGAATGAAAGCGTCGAGCGCCGCTTTCGCCATGCCATAGGCGGTCATGTTGGGCACGACATTGAAAGTCCCGTTGATCGAGCCGATTGCGATGAAGCGGCCACCGTCGCGCGCCTTGCCGAGATGCGGACGCGCGACATCGAGCAGCCACCACGCGGCCTTCGCGATGCTCGCGAACCCCGCCTCCAGACGTTCGTCGTCGACATGCCCGACTCCGCCGTGCGGAATATCGGCAGCGGCATGGACGATGATATCGACCGTGCCGAAGGCCTGGACCGTCGCCTCGACAAGCGCGCGGCAATCGGCGTGCCTGGCGATATCGGCGGCGAAGCATTCGGCGACACCGCCGGCTTTCTCGATCTCGGCTTTCACATCCTGAGCATAAGCGATGGTGCGCGCGCCCAGCATCACTTCGGCGCCCGCCGCCGCGAACGCTTTGGCAACGCCGCGCCCGACGCCGCGCCCGCCGCCGGTGACGATCACGACCTTGCCGGAGAAATCTTCCATCATTCCGCCCCTTCGAAAAGCGCGCGCAGGCCCGGCGCCGATGGCTTCATCGACGGCGTGCGCGGGAAATCGGGCACGATGCGGATATGGACCGGTACCTGATAGGCGATCAGTCGCTCCTTGAGCCATGCCTTGAGGTCGCTCTCTGCCGGTTCGGCGGCGCCGTCCTTCAGGATGATCGCGGCCGCGGGGACCGATCCGAGCCGCTCATCGGCAATGCCGACGACGGCGGACTCGCGCACGGCAGGGTGGTCGTTGAGCGCCAGTACGACGTCGTCGGGATGAATCTTGAAACCGCCGCGGATGATCGCGTTATCGGCGCGGCCGCGGATGAACAGGAACCGATCGGCGTCGAGCACAGCGCGGTCGGTGGTCCGCAGCCATTGCAGATCGTTGCCGAGCTGCTTGCCCTTGAGTTCGAGCAGGCCTTCGTCGCCGGAAGGCAGCGGGGCGCCGGTTTCGGGATCGACGACGCGCGCCTCGATATCGGCATGGACGCGGCCGACCGCGCCGCGCTTTTCGGCCCAGCGCGCGCGAAAATCGTCGATCGTCCAGCCCGCGATCGCGCCGGCAAACTCGGTGGCGCCATAATTGCCGCAGATCGGGACATCATATTTGGCCAGAAAGGCATCGACCAGATCGGGCGAAAGCGGCGCGGTTCCTGAAATGATCGACCTCAGGCTCGACAGGTCGGCGGGGTCGACGTCGGCATCGAGCAGCATGCGCACGGCCGAGGGGACGGCGGGAGCGACGGCGGGGCGGTTGCGCTTTACCGCCGAGACCCAGTCTTCGACCGAGAATTTCTCTAGGAGCGCGATCTTCCGCCCGGCGGCAAGCGCACCGATGCAGCCATAGATTCCGCCGATGTGGGTGAGCGGGTTGACGATCATCGTGCAGCCCGAGTTGAGCTTCGGCGGATCGTCGAAGCTGCGCCCGCGCTCGTACCGGGTGAAGCCGCGGAAGCTTGCGTCGAAGGAATCGCGGCTGAGCGGGACGCGTTTCGGGGCGCCCGTGGTGCCGCTGGTGAGCATCTCGATTGCTACGCCGGGAGAGGTTTGCACGGCCGCGTGCACTGAGCCCTGGATGACGCGCATGCCTTCGAGGCGCGGCCCGATCTCGACGACAGCGGAGCCCGCGCGGTCGAGCGCCTCGATGACGCCCGGCCGCGCAAGATCGGTCGCGTCGGCAATCACGACCGGAAGCCCGAGCCCCTCGGCGTCGGCGATCAATCGGGCTTCGGGAAGGACCGGATTGAGCGTAACGAGGCAGCGGTCGGTCGACAGCACCGCGATGATCGCCGCGACATGGCCAGGACGGTTGCGCAGCATCACGCCGACGCGCGCATCCTCGGGCAGCCCCATCGCCGCGAGTGCATCCTCAATCGCGCGAACGGTGGCCGCGATGCGGCGCCAGCTATAGTCGATGCCCTCGAAATCGATCTCGGTCCGATCTGGATCGAGCGCCATGATCGCGCGCAGCTTTTCCGTCATCAGGGCCATTAAAGCGCCAATCCCCCGCTGGCCTCGATGATCTGGCCGGTGATCCAGCGCGCATCGTCGCCGAGCAGCATCATCACCGCGCCGGCAATATCGTCCGGCTCGCCGAGGCGGCCCATCGGCGTGTGCTTCGCAGTCGCCTCATCCCAACCGGGCGTTTCGCGCAGCGCCGTAATGAAATCGGTCGCGACCGCGCCGGGCGCGATGCAGTTGCAGGTGATTTGCCGCTTCGCCACCGCGAGCGCGGTAGAGAAGGTCAGGCTCTGAACCGCGCGTTTGGTCATGGCATAAGCCGCGGCAAAAGGCTGGCCGACCTTGCCCGACATCGAACCGACGTTGACGATCCGCCCGCCGTCGCGCAGCCGCGGCAGGGCAGCTTGCGTGACGAAATGCGGGCCCTTCACATTAACCGCGAACAGCTCGTCGTAGAGGTCTTCGCCCGCTCCCTTCAGCGTCCCATCGCGACCGCCGCGGCCGACGCCGGCATTGTTGATGAGGAAATCCAGATTGGGCGCGCCGCCAAAGTGCGCATCGCAAGCAGCGAACATCTTTTCGATTCCCGAAAGCGTCGAGACGTCGGCCTGCACCGCAAACGCTTTTCCGCCCGCCGCAACGATTCCGGCAGCGAGCGCATCGGCGGCATCCTTGCTTCCGGCATAGTTAATTCCGACATGCGCGCCCGCGGCGCCGAGTCGCTTTACGATCGCGGCGCCGATGCCGCGCGATCCGCCGGTGACCAGTGCGGTCTTACCTTCGAACATCCATGTTCTCCCCATATTCTGCGTCACGACATAATTGACCTAGTTATATAACTCGTGCAAGACCTATGTCGAAATGCTTTGGGAGAAGCACGGCAATGGCCGATCAAATATTGAGCGAGCGCGAGGGTTCGTTGCGCATCATCACACTGAACCGCCCCGAGCGGCACAATGCGATGGACGACGACATGGCGGCGCTGTTTCAGACTTTGCTCGGAGACGCGCTGGACGAAGTCGACAGCAGCGCGATCCTGATTCGTGCGACCGGCAAAAGCTTCTGCTCGGGGCGCGACACCAATGTTCTCGGCCAGCGCGCGCGGGACGAAAGCGATTTCCATTTCGTGCGGCGGCACCAGGAAGGCCGCCTGCGGATGCAGGAATCGACAAAGCCGATTATTGCTGCGCTCAAGGGGGGCGCTATCGGCGGCGGGTGCGAGCTCGCACTCGCCGCCGATATTCGGATCAGCGATACGACGCTGAAAATGGCGCTGCCCGAGATCCTCTATGGGGTGCTGCCCGATACAGGCGGGACGCAGATGATGACCGCACTGATCGGCCCCTCGCGCACAAAATATATGGTGATGACGGGACAGCGCATCGATGCCGCCACCGCGCTCGAATGGGGTGCGGTCGATTTTGTTGTCGAACCCGCTGATCTCGATACGAGGGCATTGGAACTTGCGCGCGACATCGCGCCGAAGCCCCCGATCAACCTCGCGATGGCGAAGGAAATGATCAATCTGATGCATGGCGCAACGATCCGCACGGGCACCCGCGCCGAGCTTTATGCGCAAAGCTATTTGTTCAAGACCGAAGATTATCACGAAGCCCGCGCCGCGATCCGCGAAAAGCGCGCGCCCAATTACAAAGGCAAATAAATGGCCCTTCCCGCCCCGCCTCCGCTCGGCGCCAAGGCGCTGCCCGATGGAAGCTATGCCGGACAGGTCGTCGCGGTGACCGGCGGGGGCACGGGGCTTGGAAAGGGCATGGCGGTGGAGTTCGCGCGGCTGGGCGCGAAGATTGCCGTGCTCAGCCGCAAACCCGAGCATCTGGAAGCCGGGCTTGCCGCGATCCGCGAGGTCGGCGCCGAGGCGATCGCAGTTGCGTGCGACGTGCGCGATCCCGATGCGATCGCGAAGGCGTTTGACGAGATCGAAGCGACACTTGGCCCGGTCGATGTGCTGATCAACAATGCTGCGGGCAATTTCCCGGCACCGGCCGAAGAAATGACCCCGAACGGTTTTCGTACCGTCGTCGATATCGTGCTGAACGGCACCTATAATTGCAGCCGCGAGTTCGCAATCCGCCGACTGGCGGCGGGCCTGCCGGGTGCGATTCTCAATATCGGCGCCACCTATAGCTGGACGGGCGGGCCCGGCACCTCGCATTCGGCAGCGGCGAAGGCTGGCGTGACCAATCTGACGCAGAGCCTCGCGGTCGAATGGGCGCCCGACGGTATTCGCGTCAATTGCATTGCACCCGGACGCTTCCCGCACGACGACATGCCCGACCATATGACGCGCCACCGCGTCGGCGAGCGCGGCGACAATACGATACCGGGACTGCGCGTCGGTGAAGTGCGTGAGCTTGGGTGGGCGGCGACTTTCCTCTGTTCGCCCTATGCGACGTACATCAGCGGGCACACGCTCGTCGTCGATGCGGCAAACTGGTTGCGGCGCAGTCTCGTGATGCCCGAGTTCGTGCCGATCCGCGAACAGTTCGGACAGCGTGCCCGCGAAAGCGGTACGGCGGCGGCCGCGATCGCCAAGACACGCGGCGACACGGCATGAGCGGGGCACTCGTCCTGCGCGAGGATGCGGGTGGCATCGCCACACTGACGCTCAACCGCCCCGACAAACGCAACGCGATCAACCGCGAGCTGTTTCGCGAGTTCCGTGCACATATCCGCGATATCGAAGCGGGCGGCAGCGACGTCGGCCTGATCGTCGTGACGGGTGCGGGCGGACATTTCTGTGCCGGGCATGATCTGAAGCAGCCGCCGCACGCCGATGCGCTCGGCTGGTTGCGGCAGGAAATGCTGATCCTCGAACGCCTGACCACACTGCCGCAACCCGTGATCGCGAAGGTGCAAGGCAGTTGCTACACCGGCGGCCTAGAATTCGCGCTATCGGCCGATTTCATCATTTGCGATCCGAGCGCGCGCTTTGCCGACACGCACGGCAAATGGGGACTTGTTCCGGGCTGGGGCCTTTCGCAGCGACTGCCGCGACGCGTCGGGCAAGCAAAGGCGCTCGAGATGATGTTGACCTGTCAGCCCTATACTGGCGAGCAGGCAGCGGCGATGGGGCTCGCCAATTATTGCGTTCCGTCCGATGATCTCGATGCCAAGGTCGCCGAGATTTCGGCACTGATCCTCGGCAACAGCCGTCACAGCAATGCCGAGAATAAAAGGCTGATCTACGACACCGACGGCATGGCACTCGGCACGGGGCTGAGCCACGAGCTGATGCGCAATGCGGGGTTCGACCCGGCGATGCGCATGAAGGGCGCGCCGATCGGCGACGCCAAAAAAGCCGACTGATGGATATCGGCTTTTCCCCGGAAGAGACGCGCTTCCGCGAGGAATGCCGCGACTGGCTGGACGCGAATGTCCCCGCAGAAAAACGCCCGCTCCACGCGGCCGATGCGATCGGATTCGACAAGGCATGGCAGCGCCGCCTGTTCGACGCGGGCTGGGCGGGGATCAACTGGCCCGAGGCTTATGGTGGTCGCGGATTGTCGATCGTTCAGCAGGTTATCTGGCTGGAAGAATATGCCAGGGCGCACGCCCCGTGGATCGGCGCCAATTTCGTCGGGATCAACCATGGCGGGCCAACGCTGATCCTGAACGCCAGCGACGTGCAGAAAGCCTATCACCTGCCGCGCATCCTGAAGGGTGAGGCTATCTGGTGCCAGGGCTTTTCGGAACCGGGTGCGGGTTCCGACCTTGCGGGGATCAAAACGCGCGGGCGGATCGAAGGCGACGAGCTGGTCGTCAACGGGTCGAAGATATGGACGAGTTTCGCGCATGTTGCCGACTGGCAGGAACTGGTGCTGCGGACGGAGGACGGTTCGCAGCGGCACGCCGGATTGAGCTGGGCGATCTGCGACATGCACGCACCGGGGATCACGATCCGTCCGATCCGCAAAATGTCGGGGCAAACTGAATTTGCCGAAGTATTCTACGACGACGTCCGCATTCCGTTGGCCGATGTCGTCGGCGGGCTCGGAAACGGGTGGAAAGTCGCGATGTCGACGTTGAGCTTCGAGCGCGGCACCGGCTTCATCGCCGAGCAGGTCAAGGCAGGCCAGGAGATTGCCGAGCTGGTCGCAACCGCGCGTGCGAACGGGATGATCAAGGACGACCGGATCGCGGGCCAGCTTGCGCAAATGCGCGCCGAAGTCGCTGCGCTTCGCGCGATGACCTATCGCAATATTTCGGAGGTCGTGCGCACTGGGCAGCCAGGTCCCGAGGCGTCGGTGATCCGCCTGTTTACCTCCGAGCTCGGCCAGCGGCTCGAGCGAATGGCGGTGCTGTTGATGGGCGAGGCAATGATCGACTTCGCTTATGGCGACGACAATGCTGTGCACGACTATCTGCGCGGCTTTGCGTCGACCATCGCCGGCGGCTCGGCGCAGATCCAGCGCGATATCATCGCCGAGCGGTTGCTCGGCCTGCCGAAGTCGAGATGACATCATGGATTTGACCCCTGACGACGAGCAGATCGCTTTCCAGACCGCGACCGCCGACTGGTGCCGCGACCACATGCCCTTTGAGCAGGCGCGCGTGCGTCCCGCCGATCTTTGGGGTCAACTCGAAGCGATGGGTCTTTCGCGCATCACCGCGCCCGAGACGAACGGCGGCTTGGCGCTCGACCATGCGACCGAAGCGCTCGTCTTTGCCGAACTCGGCCGCTTCTTGGCGCCGATCGGACTGCTGTCTTCGGCGGTCGCGAACCGCTGGTTCGACGAGCCTTTCGGCGCCAAGGTCGCACTCGCGCTGACGAGCGACGAGCCCGGGCCCTTGCGCGTGCTGGATCCGCCCGGTTCTGTGGCTGTGCTGATGTCCAGGCCTCGATCGATCCGCATCTTCGATCTGCCCGACAGCTTCAACGATCGGGTCAGCGGGCAGCATCACGTTACCGAGCACCGCGCAACGATCGATCCCTCGACGCTGCAGAGTCAGCAGGACTGGACGACGAGGGCTGTGTCGAGCGAGGACGCCGCCGCCCCGCTTCACCTTCAACTCCTAGCCGCGGCCTATGCGGTCGGGTGCGCCGATGCCGCGCGCGACATGGCAGCGGACTATGCCAAGCTCCGGCAACAATTCGACCGGCCGATCGGCTGGTTTCAAGCACTCAAGCATATCTGCTCGGACATGGCAGTGCGCGCCGCGGTCGCGCGGTCGCAACTCTATTATGCTGCATGCACGCTGGACGCGAAGAGCGCCGACGCAGCCTTCCACGTCGCCGCCGCCAAGCGGCTCGCCGATCAGGCCGCGCTCGACAACGGCCGCGCCAATATCCAGGTCCATGGCGGAATCGGCATGACCGACGAAGCCACGCCGCATTTCTGTCTGAAGCGCGCGCATCTGTTGCAGTTCATCGCGCCCGCCACTGACGACGTGATGCTGGAGGACGCCGCGTGACAGAATCCGTTGCGTTGCTGTGAGAGGTCTTCGTCAGTCGTCGACGATCGCCTGGAACGTCTCTTCCAGCCAGCGCCGCAAACCGGGGTCGACGGCGCCCGAAAATTGCCGCAGCGGCAATTGGTCGCGATAGGTGAAAAAGCCGAGCGAAACGACCATGAAGGCGGCCGCCTTCACTTCGCCCGCCTCGCCCCCGAACCACGCGGTCAAGGGCGCAAGCACATGATCGTGGAGCAGGCGGAGCGCAATCGCGCGCGCTTCGCTGTCGGGCGCCGCACCGAACAGGATCGGCAGCGGCTGGACCCGCCCCTTCTCCTCATCGGCAAAGCGCGCCATGATCGCCTGACCAAAGCCTTGTTTGGGCAGGTCGGTCATCAGCCGTGCATCGAGCGCCGCGTCGAGTGCCGCTTCGAAAAGTTTCAGCTTGCCCCCGAAATAGCGGCTGACGAGCGACGGATTGACTCCAGCGCGCGCGGTGATGTCGCGCACTCCGGCTTCGGCAAACCCTTTTTCGGCAAAAATTTGCTGCGCAGCAAAAAGGATCGCCTGCCGCGTCCGGTCGGCGTCGCGCGCCGGCGTGTCCATCTTCGTTGCCATATCGGCTCCCCGTTGACTCCTTATGTAAACGATCGTTTACTTGTCCGCAAGAGGAGAGGAACATGACCGAGTCGCAGACCCCGGCGCGTTCGCCGGTCTATGAGTTCGACTATATTGCCGACCCTGGCCTGTTGGCGGACGTCCACGACCGTTATTGGGAACTTAAGGAAACCGCGCCGCCGGTTTTCTGGACCAATGCGCATGGCGGACACTGGATGTGCAACACCGCAACATCGGTGTCGCAGGTGGTGCGGCATCCGGAGATATTCTCCAGCCGATATCTGTCGATACCGCCCAATCCGGATCAGCCTGCGATGATCCCCGAAATGCTTGATCCACCCGAGCACCGGCCCTATCGGCAAATGCTCCGTCCATTTTTTGAGTCGAAGGCGATCGCACCGCTCGAAGCGCGTGTTGTCGAATGGACCGACCAATTGCTCGGCGAAATCGTCGAGGCGGGAGAATGCGAGTTCGTGTCGGCAATCGCCTCGCGTTTGCCAGTCGCGGTGTTCATGGAATTGTTCGGCTTTCCGATGGAGAAGTTCGACGAATTCCGTCACCTCGTCGTCGGCTTTTTCAATGCCCGTGCGACCCCCGACGAACGCAATGCGCTGGCGCAGCAAATCCTCGGCCATCTTGCCGAACTGATCCAGCAACGCATGGCCGAACCGCGCGACGACATGATCTCGAAGATCATCGTCAGCGAGGTCGACGGACGGCGCGTGACGTTCGAGGAGTTAATGTCGATCGGCTTCCTGATGTTCCTCGCAGGGCTCGATACGGTAACCAATGCGATGAGCTTCGGGATGCGCCACCTCGCGCACGACGAGCCGCTGCGTCAGCGCGCGATCGACGATCCGGCGGTGATCCCCGACCTCGTCGAGGAATTGCTGCGCCGCTATGCCTTTGTCGCGACGCCGCGCTATATCGTTCAGGATACCGAGCTCGAAGGCGTCCAGCTTCGCGCGGGCGACTGCATCCTTGCGCCGCTGCCGCTCATCGGCTGGGACGAGGGGCTCAACCCCGATCCCAAGACGGTATCGGTCGAACGCCAATTTTATCGCCATGCCGCATTCGGTTCGGGCATCCACACCTGCCTTGGCCTGCATCTCGCGCGGATGGAACTGATCGTCTTCTACCGCGCCTGGTTCGACCGCATCGGGCATTTCCGGCAAATCGAAAAGGGCGACGAGACGTGCCGCGGCGGCAGCGTGATGGCGCTCGAACATCTGCATTTGGCGTGGAACGCCTGAACATTTTCATTGGGAGACAAAGACATGGCTAGCGCACCCGCAGTGCATCTGCACCTTGGACATGAACAACGCAGCAGCGGCAGTGGCGGTACGCATCCGCACCTGCATCCCGTGACGCAGTCGGTGCAGGCCGATATTCCGCTCGCCGGAACGAAAGAGGTCGAGGAAGCGGTCGCCAAGGCCGAGGCGGTTCGTGAACAATGGCGCCGTACTCCGCCCGAAACGCGGCGCAACATCCTCAATCGCCTCGCCGACCTGCTGGAGGAGAACAAGGCGGAGCTTGCGCGGGCGGCGGCTCTCGACGGCGGCACGACGTTGATGGTCGGCGAGCGCGGGGTTGAAACCGCTGTGAGCTGGACGCGCTATTACGCCGGATGGTGCGACAAATTGTCGGGCGACCTACTGAGCACCTTCGATACCCGCGGCGAATTATCTTACACCGTCCCCGAGCCAATCGGGATCGTCGGGATCATCATTACGTGGAACGGCCCGCTTATTTCGCTGGGCATGAAAGTGTGCGCGGCGCTTGCTGCAGGCAATTGCGTCATCTGCAAGCCCGCCGAGATCACACCCTTCGCACCCGAGCTGTTCGCGCAATTGTGCACCAAGGCTGGCGTGCCCGACGGCGTGCTGTCGATCCTGCCCGGCACCGCCGAAGCGGGCGACGCGATCGTGCGTCACAAGAAGATCCGCAAGATCAGCTTCACCGGCGGCCCGATCACCGCGCGCAAGATCCTCGCGGCGTGCGCCGAGGAGATCAAGCCGTCGGTGATGGAACTCGGCGGGAAATCGGCGAGCCTCGTCTTTCCCGACTGCGATATTCAGGCAGCGGCCGAGCGCGCGGTTTTCTGGACCGTCGGCTGCCTGTCGGGTCAGGGCTGCGCCCTCCCCACCCGCCAACTGGTTCATGCCGATATCTATGACGATTTCGTCGCGCGGCTGAAGGCGATCATCGGACAGTTCAAAGTCGGCGACCCGATGGACCCGACGGTGGCGGTAGGTCCGGTGATCAACAAGGCGGCGGTCGACCGGATCACCGGCATGTTCGACCGTGCCAAGGCTGACGGCGCCGCGACCTTCCTGCTGGGCGGCGGACGGTGCGAGGGAGACCTGGCGACGGGCAATTTCATCGAACCGACGCTGATCGTCGATGCCGATCCCGATCATGAAATCAGCCAAGTCGAAATCTTCGGCCCCGCGGTAGTGGTAATCAAGTTTCACGACGAGGACGAGGCCGTCGCGATCGCCAACAACAGCGAATACGGCCTTGCCGCCTATATCCAGTCGAATGATCTGCAGCGCGTCCACCGCCTGTCCGAGCGGCTGAACGCAGGCGGCGTCTATAACAATGGCGGCTTCCAAATCAATCCGCACACGCCATTCGGCGGTGTCGGCATTTCGGGCTTTGGGAAGGAAGGCGGCAAGGCCGGGATCGACGAGTTCCTGCACTACAAGACCGTCACCATCGGTGTCGGCGCGCCGATCTTTCCGAAGCAGGAGGCGTGAGCATGGCTGATTTCACCAACGATCAGTTCCGCCTCGACGGCAAGGTCGCGATTGTCACCGGCGCGGGGGGGCGCGGCAACAGCATCGGGCGCGCCTATGCCGTCGGGCTGGCCAACGCCGGCGCGAGTGTTGTCGTGGCAGACCTCAACAAGGAAGGCGCCGAGCGTGTCGCGGCGGAAATCAATGCCGCAGGCGGCAAGGCTTTTGCGGTCCAAGCCGACATCGCAGACGAGGCCTCGGTAGCGGGAATGATGGAAGCGACGCAGGCGGCGTTCGGCGGGCTCGACATCCTCGTCAACAATGCCGCGCTGATGGTCGAAGCCGTCGGAACCGCGGCGATCCAGACGAGCATCGCCGATTTCGAAAGGCTGATGCGTGTCAACCTGACCGGCGCTCTTATCTGTTCGAAGGCGGCGGTGCCACTGTTTCAGGCGCGCGGCGGCGGCAAGATCGTCAACCAGCTTTCGGCGGGCGGCTTCCCCGCGCAGACGACCTACGGGATCAGCAAGATTGCGCTGCTCGGCCTGACAACGACGCTCGCGACCGAGCTCGGGCCGATGAACGTCAACGTCAATGCCATCGCTCCGGGGATGACGATGTCCGACGCCGGCAAGGCGCTGACGCCGGAGGAAAGCCCGTTCGTTCAGGCGGCGATGGCGCGCGTCGTGAAGCAGCCGCGCGGCGAGCCACAAGAGCTGGTCGGGGCGTTGCTGCTGCTCTGTTCGCCCGCAGGCGACTGGATCACGGGTCAGGCGCTCAACGTCGACGGCGGGTTCATCATGCGCAATTAGGCGCTGCGTCTGAGTTCGTGCTTCAGCACCTTGCCCGACGCATTGCGAGGCAGTTCGGGCAGGATGCTGAGCCGCTCGGGCGTTTTCTGCCGCGCGATCCCGGCACCGGCGAAATGGCCGCGCACATCGTCCAGTGTCAGACTCGCTCCCGGAGCCAGCACGACGCAGGCGCGCACGATTTCGCCCATCCGCTCGTCGGGTGCAGCGACAGCAGCGGCGTCGACGACCGCAGGGTGCGAGAGCAGAACGGCCTCGACCTCTTTCGACGAGATATTCTCGCCGCCGCGAATGATGATGTCCTTCTTGCGGTCGGTGATCAGCAGATAGCCTTCGGCATCGGTTCGTCCAATATCGCCGGTACGATACCAGCCGCCCGGCAGGAAGGCGGCCGCGTTGAGGATGGGATCCAGATAACCCATGAACAATTCGGGCCCGCGGGTGCAGATTTCGCCATCTTCGCCGGGCGGCACGTCATGGCCATCGTCATCGACGAAACGCATCTCCGATCCTGCGATCGCGCGCCCCTCGGTGTGGAGTTGCTTGTCGATGGGATCGTCGACGACGCCCGATGTGACCGTCGGATGCTCGCTCGATCCATAGCAATGATAGACCGCAAGGCCCTGTGCCTGACAGCGCGCGATCAACGACGGCGGCACGGGCGCCGCACCAACTAGATATTGGCGCAGCGAGGTCAGATCATTGCCATTGGCATCAGCCGCCGCAATCATGCCCGCCAGATGAAAGGGCGTGCCCGACGAAGTGGTAACGCGATGCCGGTCAACAAGCTCGGCCGCCAGCGCGGGATCCCACTGGTCCATCAGGACCAGCGGTGCACCCTGACAAAGATAGCGGTACATCGACAGCGCGCCTGCGACATGCCCCGGCGGCCAGGGCGAGATGACCGCGTCATTGCCGTCGCCCCCACGCATCGCCTCCATCGTCGCTAGTTCGGCGAGCAGTCCGCGCGCCGAATGCATCACGCCCTTGGGATCGGCCGTCGTTCCTGACGTGTAGACGAGCAACGCCAAAGCGTCCGGCTCAACCGCTACCGGATCGGCAATGGGACCATCGGCCTCGAGGGCGTCGAAATCTGGACCCGTTGCGATATGGCGTTCGAGCGCAGGAAGGTCGCCGCAATCCGTCACCAGCCGATCATATTTGACATTGCGGAAGCGGTCGGGCGTAAAAAGCCACTTGGCGTTCGACTGGCGCAGGATGAAGCCCAGTTCCCTCGCACCATAGATGGTGACAATGGGCAGCATCACCGCCCCCGACTGCGCCGCCGCCACCGCCACGACGAGCCATTCGCGCCAGTTTGGCACCATGCAGCCGATGATATCGCCCGGACCGATGCCCGCCGCCGTCATCCGGGTGCCCATACGGCGGCCGGCGGCCACTACCTCGCCCAGCGTCGTCGTGCATGGGCGGATGTCCGAGGCGACGGTGAGCGGCGCATCGGGTGCCCGCGCCGCCGCAGCGGTCATCGCGGCGATAAAATTCATCCGTGGAGTGAGTCGACGATCCGCTCGCCCTCGCCGCGTACCGCCCAGGTTTCATTGGCATTGCGCAAGTGGAGCCGCCAATGCGCAACGGCCTCCTCGACCTCTCCCTTCTCTATCAGGCCGATGAGCTTGTCGTAGGATTTGAACCCGGCGCGGATGCTCTTCATCCGCTCGTCGGTCGTTCGCGGGCGGCGGCGCTGGTAATCGTTCTGGTGCGTGCGCGCGAGATTGAGGAGCATACGGTTCATGAAGCTGAGGGTGTTGTTGCCCGTCGCTTCGACAAGCACCTGGTGAAAATAGGCAATATTGTCGATGAACTCGTCATATCGTTCGTTGGAGAGCATGTCGCCGAGCTCTTTGAGTATGGTCTTGAGCTTGGGCATGCCCGGCGTGTTGCCCTTTACCGTTGCCAGCCAGCGCACCACGGTCGGCTCGATCGCCAGACGCGCGGCGTAAAAGTCGGCGATCGTCGTGCCCTGAGATTCCAGCACATAGCCGGCATAGCGCGAGACCAGCTCAGTGGACGGACGATGGACGCGCGCGCCGCTGCGCGATCCGCGAACGACGCTGATCAGGCTTTCGGCCTCGAGAATGCGAAAAGCTTCGCGCAGGGTCGGGCGCGACACGCCGAGAGTCGTCATCAGGACGCCCTCGGGTGGCAGTGAGTCGCCTTCGGTCAGTTCGCCGCGGACAATTTGCGCACGGATCTGGTCGGCGACCAGTTCCGACGTCTTGGGAACCCGAATGCGTCCGCTGTCCCTATCGCTCTGCAATGTATCTGCCCCTTTGCCAAAACCCGTCAACCTCGGGTTTTTTATTGCTGCGTCATTATGGTGCCCGGCGCAACTTCGCAATGCCGGGTGCCAATCCGCCGCTCAAGCACCAAAAGCCAGCCCTTCATTCAATGTCCACCGCCGATCGCGCCCACGCACCCATCCCGACGATGCCCAGGTCCCGCCATCGACGGGCAATAATATGCCGGTGATATAGGTCGACATCGCACTCGCCAGAAACACCGCCGCATCGCCGCATTCGAGGTCGACGCCCTCGCGTTCAAGCGGGATCAATCGGTTCATTGCGTCGATATCATCGTCGCTGCGCTGCTTCCATGTTGCGGGGTCGACCGGCCCGGCGCGATTACCCTGATTGCCCGGAGTGATCGTATGGTCAGGCGCGATGCAATTGACGCGGACGCGATGTCCCGACAATTCGACCGCCATCGACTTGGTGAAGCTGAGCATCCCGGCCTTGCATGCGGCATAGACCGCGAAATTGGGCGCTGCGCGGCTTGCCTCGATGCTCGCGACGTTGATAATCGCGCCGCCGCGCCCGCCATCGACCATATGCTTTGCGGCAGCCTGCGTCGCGACGAGCATCGACATCAGATTGATGTCGATATGCTTGCGCATGCTGCGCTCGCTCTGTTCGAGAAAGGCGCGCGCCGATACCCCGCCGGCATTGTTGGCGAGGATGTCGAGTCGGCCGAACCGCGCAGCGGCGGCGTCGACCGCAGCGCGCAACGCGTCGCTGTCCATGACATCGCCGGCGATCGGCAGCGCCTGCCGCCCCAATTCGCGCACGCGCTCGGCGGCTTCCTCTGCGCGCTCGGGAAAAATATCGAAAATGGCGACGTCGGCGCCCGCTTCAGCGAGACGGAGCGCAATCGCCCGCCCGATCCCGCCGCCGCCGCCCGTGACAAATGCCGCCTGCCCGTCGAGGCGGGACCGGTCAGTCATCGAGGCCGATACCCATCACCGCGCCTGTGACATAGGCAGCATAGTCGCTGACCAGATAGGCCGCGAGCTTGCCGAGCGTGTCGCCGGTGTCGTGCGTCAGGATGCTGTTCACCCGGATGCCGTCGCGCGCCCATTCGACGCCCAAAGTCTTGGTGAGATTGCCAAGCGCACCCGCCGCCGCCGCCTGATCGGCGCCGAGCGCCTGCTCGGGCGCGCCTACAAACAGGATCGCGCCGCCGGCACCGCGCGCGCGGCACCGCTCCGCAAAATCCTTCGCACCGAGGAATCGGCGGTCGAGCCCTGCGTCGAGACTGGCGCGCCATTCGGCATGCGTCATTTCATGTGCAGGCCTGATGACGGAGGCCGGCGCTATATGGACCCAGATATCATGGTCGTCGGTATCGACGAGCATGGCGCCATGCGCGGTCAACGCAGCCGAAACGGCCGGGCTGTCGCCCTCGACACGCACCCGCCTTCCGCCCAGCCAGCCGCTCATTGCCACCCCCATGGCCCGTCGGCGCGTTCGCGCGGTGGAACGAAGTCGGGCATCATCAGCGAGCGGCGGAGGCTTTCACCGCCGTCCTGAACGATCACCTGCCCGGTCATGTCACCGAAGAGCGGCGTGCAGGTCATCGCCGACAGCCAGCCGAATTCCCAGATGCTGCCGGTACGGCCAGCGGGGATCATGTTCTGGAGCGGCTCGATGCCTCCCTCGCGGCGCCCTGCCGTAGATGTGTCGTGAGGGAAAAACCCCGCGGCAATTGCGTTGACGCGTATTCCATGAGGCGCCCAGTCGGCGGCCAGTTTCTTCGTCATTGTCGCTTGCGCCGTCTTTGCAGCGGCGCTGTGTGCGTCACCGGGAAAGCCGGTCCAGATATATTGCGCGCTGTTGTTGACGATCGCCCCGCCCGCGCCCCTTGCGATCAGGCGCCTGGCAAATTCGGTCGAACAGAGGAAAGTGCCATCGATTGCGATGCGCGTCACAGCGTTCCAGGCGTTGGCTGAAATATCCTCGGCCAGGATCGGGAAATTGGCGCCGGCATTGTTGGCAAGCAGGCTGATCGGACCGAGCGCGCCTTCGGCTTCGTCGAAAGCCGCGGCAATGGCTTCGGGAATTCGCACGTCGCAGCTTATCGCATGCGTGCGAGCGCCCAGCGCGGCGATCTCCGCGGCCCCCTGTTCGGCGCGTTCGATACTGCGTCCCATGACGACAACCTGCGCTCCGCCTTGCGCAAATGCCTTCGCCATCGCGAGGCCCATGCCCGATCCGCCGCCAGTGACGAGCACCGTCTGCCCGGCGAATATGTCCGCCGGATAAGGCGGATTGCCGAAGGGTGGCGGCGTCGCCACGATATGATGCTCCGGTACCGGCAATGTCTCTCTCCCGGCATCAGGGTTGCGCGCTACCTCGTCGCGTGTCAAGACATACATAACTAGGTTATATAGGAGAGGGTCATGGAGATCGTCGCTGAGGACCTCGCCTTTCCCGAGGGGCCGGTGGTGATGGCCGACGGCTCGGTGATCCTCGTCGAACTGGCGGGCGGACGCATCACGCGCTGCTGGAACGGGCGCACCGAAACGGTGTGTGCGATCGGAGGCGGCCCCAATGGCGCAGCGATCGGGCCCGACGGAGCGCTATATGTCTGCAATAATGGCGGGCTCGACCTCCTCAAATTCCAGAATGCCCGCGGCGCCGGGCACGAAGGACGCGTCGAGCGCGTCGACCTGTCGACCGGCCGGTTCGAGCGCCTTTACGAAAGCTGCGACGGCATCGCCCTCGAGGCGCCGAACGATATAGTTTTCGACGGCGACGGCCGCCTCTGGTTCACGGACCTTGGCAAGACGCACGACGGTATCCGCACCGCTAGCGGACTGTTCAGCGCGCTGCCCGACGGATCGTCGATCACTGCGATCAACCGGCATGCGCTATCCTACAATGGAGTCGGGCTGTCGCCCGACGGCGCGCATGTCTATGTCGCCGACACGCATCAGGGGCGGCTGTGGCGTTACGACCGCAAGGTGGAGAAGCAGCGTGCCGAATGGATCGCGAATGCGCCGGGGCCGGTCGGGTTCGACAGTCTGGCAGTGACCGCGGCGGGCAATATCTGCGTCGCGACGCTGTATGAGGGCGGGATTTCGACGATCACGCCCGGCGGCGAGGTGTCGAAACTTGCGATCGGGGGCGACCCCTATGTCACCAATATCGCCTTTGGCGGCGAGGATATGCGCGATGCCTATATCACGCTGTCGACGACCGGGCGGCTGATGAAGACGCGCTGGGACGAGCCCGGACTAAGGCTTCACTTCAATGGTTGAGCTCGCCGCCGACCGCGACGCGATCCGCGACCTGCTCGCACGATATACCTATAATGGCGACCGCGGGCGCGTAGACGAACTGGCGGCATGCTTCGCCGACGACGGCGTGCTGGAATATCCGGGCGCGAGTCCGAAAGGGCCGCAAGCGATTGCGGCGTCGCTCGGGTCGGGAACGGGCGATCCGCGGCTCACCTTCGTGCGCCACCACATCACCAACCCGCTGATCACAATCGACGGGAACGCGGCGACGGCGCGCAGCTATTTCGCGGTACACAGCAATTTCGGACCCGATCACAGCGGCACCTATGATGACCGGCTGACGCGTACCGCTGCTGGCTGGCGTTTCGCGCATCGACGGGTTCGTATCGACTGGCAAGCCGAGGGGTCGCTGTTCCGGCCAATGACGACGCGCTGAATTGATATTGACACTGTAGTGTCATTTTGACATTCAAGTGTCATGTTGACACCGCGCTTCTCCGATTTCGAACGATTCGCCGACGAGGTGGCGCGGCTGCGCGGACGCATGCGCGCGCTTTATGCCGAGACGCGCGCCGCTAGCGGGCTGGCCGAAATGGAACTCACTGTCCTCACGGCAGTGGTCAATGCCGGCGAAGCGCCCACCGTCGCGCAGATCGGCCGCAGCCTCGGCCATCCGCGGCAAGTGGTGCAGCGCGCCGCGAACGGCCTTGCCGCGCTGGGCCTCATCAGCTTTGCCGACAACCCCGATCACAAGCGCGCGTCGCTGATCGTTGCGAGCGAGGCGGGGCGCGCGCTCAAGGCGGCCGATCACAAGCGAGCACAAGCAGTGACCGACGCATTGCTGGCACGGATCGACAGCGAAAGCTTCGCGGCGGCGGCGGACCAATTGCACATGATCCGCAGCGAGATCGAAGCCTATTTGCGGGAGCGCGAGGGATGAACGACGATCTTGCAGCGCTCGCGGATCCCGGACGGCTGGCGCCATGGCTCGACACGCATATTCCGGCGCTCGGCACCGGCCCGCTGACGGTGAAGAAAATCCACGGCGGCACGTCGAACGTCATCCTGTCGCTGAATCGCGGCGGCGACACGCTGATCCTGCGCCGCCCGCCCGCGGTGCCGCCGCCCGGCAGCGAAAAGAGCGTCATGCGCGAAGCGCGCGTGCTCACCGCGCTGCGCGGAACCGACGTCCCGCATCCCTATTGCCACGGCAGTTGCGCTGATGCCGATGTGATCGGCGCACCTTTCTATGTCATGGACTTAGTCGAGGGCTGGCCCGCCGACCTCAGCGACGGAAAAATCCACGACCGGCCGCCTTTCGACACGCCGCCGCACGCGCGCGAAGTGCCGCTTGCGATGGTCGACGGGCTGATCGCGCTTGCCAATGTCGATTACAAGGCGGTCGGCCTCGAAGATTTCGGGCGCCCCGACAATTTTCTCGAGCGGCAGGTCGATCGCTGGGAGGGCCAGATCAGGAGCTACAAGCAGCTCTATGACCATGAATGGCGCGACCTGCCGGGCTATGCGCTTGTGCGCGACTGGCTGCGCGCGAATATCCCCGGCGATTTCCGGCCGGGCATCATTCACGGCGACGTCGGCACGCCCAACGCGCTGTTCGCTTTCGATCCGCCATGCCGCTTGACCGCCCTCATCGACTGGGAGCTGTCGACGATCGCTGATCCGCTGCTTGATCTCGCCTGGTTCTGCAATGGCATCCGCGACAATCGCTTCCCCGGTCATGTGCCCGAAAAGGCGCTGTATAATGTCGACGAATGGCCGACGCGACAGGAGCTGATGGCGCATTATGCCGCCGGCACGGGCCGCAGCATGGCGAGCTTCGACTATTATCTGCTGCTCGCGATGTTCAAGGGCGGCTGCATCCTAGAATATAAGGTCGCGCAAGCTGCCAAGGGCATTTTGAGCGCCGAAACCGGGCGCTTCTTCGACCGGCTGGTCCGCGGCAATTTCGCCGAAGCCGAAAAACTTATCCGCCTGATCGGCTAGACCCGATCGCCTGAAAAAGGACAGTCCATGATCGATTTCCGCGTCGAACCAGAATTGCAGGCAAAGCTCGACTGGATGGGGCGTTTTGTACGCGACGAATGCGAGGCGATGGATATCCTGTTCCCCGGCCACGGGGCCCCTTACGATGTCGCGAACACAGAATCGCGGGCCTATATGGCGCCGCTTCAAGAGCAGGTGAAGGCACAGGGTCTGTGGGCCTGCCATCTTGGCGCCGAGCTCGGCGGGCCCGGCTATGGCCAGCTAACCCTGGCGTTGATGAACGAGATACTCGGGCGCAGCTATTGGGCGCCGACGGTGTTCGGCACCGCCGCGCCCGATACCGGCAACAGCGAGATTCTCGCGATGTTCGGCACCGACGAGCAAAAGGCGCGCTTCCTGAAGCCGCTCATGGCGGGAACGATCGTATCGACCTTTTCGATGACCGAGCCGCAAGCCGGCGCCGATCCCAAGGAATTCGCCTGCCGCGCCTATCAGGATGGCAACGAATGGGTGATCGAGGGCGAGAAATGGTTCTCGTCGAACGCGCGCTATGCCGCCTTCCTGATCGTCATGGTGGTGACCAACCCCGAAAACCCGCCGCACAGCCGGATGTCGATGCTGATCGTGCCGACCGACACGCCAGGGATCGAGTTCATCCGCCATTCGCAGACGATGGGCGACAGCAAGGGCGAGGACGACGGCACCCACGCCTATATTCGCTATAATAAGGTGCGCGTGCCGCTCGACGCGATGCTCGGCGGTCCCGGCGAGGGGTTCAAGGTCGCGCAGGCGAGGCTCGGCGGCGGGCGCGTCCACCATGCAATGCGCACCGTCGGCAAGTGCCAGCGCGCGATCGACATGATGCTGGAACGTGCAGTGTCGCGCCGGACGCAGGGCAAGCAGCTTTCGGAGCATCAGTTCGTGCAGGGCGCGATCGCCGATTCGATCATCGAGCTCGAGCAATTTCGCCTGCTCGTTCTCAAGACCGCGTGGATTATAGATAATGAGCCGCATGGCGCAGCGCGCACGCATATCGCGATGTGCAAAGTGCAGATGGCGAAAGTCTATCATGACATCGTCCAGCGCGCGATCCAGCTGCATGGCAGCCTTGGCGTCACGCTCGAGACGCCGCTGGCCGACATGTGGATGGGGCTGCCCAGCCTCGCCCTCGCCGATGGTCCGACCGAAGTGCACAAGGCGCAGGTCGCAAAGGCCTATCTGAAGAACGCCAAGCCCGCGGAGGGGCTGTTCCCCACCGAACATATTCCGACGCGACTGGCCGCGCTAAAGGCGAGAAACGCAGCATGACTCTCGATCCGCTATTTGATTTCACCGGCAAGGTCATCCTCGTCACCGGCGGCTCGCGCGGCCTCGGCTATCAGATGGTCAAGGCGTTTGCGACGCGCGGCGCCGACATCATCGTTGCGAGCCGCAAACTCGACAATTGCGAGGCCGTCGCTTCCGAGTGCCGCGCCCTCGGCCGCCGCGCCCTGCCCGTCGCCGCGCATGTCGGCAAATGGGCCGAATGCGATGCACTGATCGAGGCGGCCTATGCCGAATTCGGCCGCGTCGACGTGCTGATCAACAACGCCGGCATGTCGCCGCCGATGCCGAGCCACGAGATGTCCGAAAGCCTGTTCGACAGCGTCATGAATCTCAATTTCAAGGGTCCGTTTCGCCTTGCCAGCCAGATCGGGAAGCGGATGGCCGACGGTGACGGCGGCGCGATCATCAATATCAGCTCTACGGGCGCGCTGATGGCATTGCCCGGCATCGTTCCCTATGGCGCGGCAAAGGCAGCGCTCAATGCGATGACAGTGTCGCTGAGCCGCGAATATGGTCCGAAGGTGCGCGTCAACACGATCTCGGCGGGTCCGTTCCTGACCGACATTGCCGACGCGTGGGACGAGAGGAAGCGCGAGACGCAGCCCGTGGCACTCGGTCGCCCGGGCAACCCGCCCGAAATTGTCACCGCCGCTCTGATGCTTGCGAGCCCCGCTTCATCCTACACCACCGGCGCATTGCTGCGCGTCGATGGCGGGCAGCGTTAGGACGGAACGCGCTGGCGCCATCCATGCTGCGGCCGATAACCGATGATCTCTTCGGCGCGCGCCGACGATTGAAGCGATTGAAAGCCCTCGATCGTGCCGAGCGGCACATCGGGGAAATATTTGGCCATCAACTCGGCGCTCGGCGTGTCGAACAGCGTATCGCCGGCTGCGACAATCAGCCGGTGATGACCCTCTACGCGCGCTTCGACCGCACCGACGCAAGCCTGCGCGGCATCTTCGGCATCGACATAGGACCACAGGTTCCATTTCCGCCGCCCCGGATCCGCCTGCATCTTTGCCAGCCCGGCATAATCGTCGGCGGTGAAGACGTTCGAGAAGCGCAATGACAGGATCGCCATGTCTGGATGCCAACGAACGAAATTGTCAGCCATCGTCTCGCCGAGCTGTTTCGCCAGCGCATAAGACCAGTTCGGCCGGTCGGGGTGCGTTTCGTCGAGCGGTGCGAAGGCCGGTGGCTCGTCGAACGGCAGGCCGAGAATCGTCTCGCTCGATGCCCACACGATCTTGCGGATGCCGAGCCGCGCGCAGGCCGAGAAGATATTGTAGGTGGAGCGCGTGTTGACCGCAAAAGTCGCCTCATCGGTCGCCAGTCCCGGCGCGGGAATACCGGCCAGATGGACGACGGCGTCGGGAATTCCGCCCGCGGGGTCGATGCCCGACAGCGCGCCCATTACCGCACCGAAATCGGTACAGTCGCATCGTAACTGGCGGCCGGGTTCGATCGGGCCGGCAATATCGAGCCCGACCGCGCGATGCCCCGCCGATCGCAGCGCGGACAGCGCCGATCGGCCGATCTTGCCCGCGCTGCCGGTGACGACGACTTTCACGGCGTCAGCGCCGGAATCCCGCGAGGCGCTGGTCGAGGATCGCTTCGGCATCGCCGATGATCCGGTCGATCAGTTCCTGACAGGTCGGGATGTCATGGATCAGCCCCTGGATCATCCCAGCCCAGAAGACGCCCTTGCTGAGGTCCCCGGTCTGGAGCAGTTCGCGGCCGGCGGTGCCCGCGACCAGTTCCTGGACATCGCTGAATTTTGCGTCGGGTTGCGACAGGCGGCGTACGACTTCTTCGCTGACTTCGCTTTTGCCGACGCGCGCAGTGTTCTTGAAGTTGCGGAAAATCAGGAAGCTGCCGCGTTCGTCATTGTCGACATAGGCCTGCTTCACATTGTCGTGCACGGGCGCTTCCTTGGTCGCGCAAAAGCGTGTGCCCATGTTGATGCCCTCGGCGCCGAGGCTGAGCGCCGCGATCAGTCCGCGCCCGTCGCCGAAGCCGCCCGAGGCGAGCATCGGGATCTTCACTTTGCCGGCAGCCGCCGGGATAAGGATCAGCCCGGGAATATCATCTTCGCCCGGATGGCCCGCGCACTCGAAGCCATCGATCGAGATGATATCGCAGCCAGCCTTCTCAGCCGACAGCGCGTGGCGGACCGCGGTGCATTTGTGAAGGATGGTGACGCCGTGCGGCTTTACCCGCGCCCAGATTTCGCGAACCGCCGGGGTGCCCGCGGTTTCCATGATCTTCACGCCGCTCTCCACTACCGCGTCGGCATAGGCATTGTAATCGGGCGAACTGATCGTCGGAAAAACGGTGAGATTGACGCCGAACGGCTTGTCGGTCAGCGAACGGCAACGCTCGATCTCGTCGCGCAGCGCCTGCGGCGACGGCTGAGTCAGCGCCGTGATGATGCCAAGGCCGCCAGCGTTCGACACCGCGCTCGCCATGTCGGCGGTGCCCACTGCCTGCATGCCGCCCTGGACAATCGGATGTTCGATCCCCAGCATTTCGGTGATACGCGTCTTGAAGCCCATCAGCTTTCCCCTATCGTTCATATATAACCTAGTTATACTTCTAGGTCGAGCCTGACAAGAGGTGTCCGATGACTGCTCCCCTGCCCCGCGCCGTTCGTTCCGACGAATTGGGTCCGCCTGAAAATTATGCGCTCGTCGATCATGATCCCGGGCCGCCCTCTCCCACACAAGTGAGCATTTCCATCAGGGCGGCGGGGATCAGCTTCGTCGACGTGCTGACCGCAAATGGCGGCTATCAGGTGAAACCGCCTGTGCCGTTCATCCCGGGCAGCGAATGCGCGGGTGTGGTAACCGCAGTCGGCGCCGACGTGACGGGACTGGCGGTCGGTGACAAGGTGGTCGGCAGCGGCTGGGGCGGGATGTTTGCGGAAGCGGTCAACCTGCCGGCACGGACGGTGCGCAAAATGCCCGAAGCGCTGTCGTTTGCCGAAGCGGCCGTATTTCCGGTGAGCTACGCCACTGCGTGGCACGCCTTGGCCGACCGCGGCAGCCTGAAGGCGGGCGAAACATTACTAGTGCTCGGCGCTGGCGGCGCGACCGGCTATGCCGCGGTGCAAGTCGGCAAACATCTTGGCGCACACGTTATCGGCTCGGCATCGAGCGAGGCGAAGCGCGCGCTGGCGGTCGCAGGGGGCGCCGACGCCGTTATCGATGCCCGCGGCGCCGACTGGCGCGATCAGGTCAAAGCGGCGAATGGTGGCAAAGGCGTCGATGTCGTCTTCGATCCAGTCGGCGGCGACGCGACCGATCCGGCGTTTCGCTCGCTGGCGTGGAACGGGCGCCATCTTGTTATCGGGTTTCCGGGCGGGATCGCGGCGCTGCGCACCAATTTGCCGCTGCTCAAAGGCGCAAGCTTGATCGGAGTCGACATTCGCCAGTTCGGGATATTCGAGCCCGAGAAGAGCGAGGCTAACCGCGACACGCTGTTCGCGCTGGCAGCAAAGGGCGTGCTGCGACCGGCGATCGCCCAGACGTACAAGCTCGAGGATTTTCGCGCGGCGATGGAAGATGCGGCCGCGGGAACAAGCGCGGGGCGTATCGTCCTGACGATGGACTAGGTCCAGCTGGCCTCGACTTCGGCAAGTCTTGTGCGCCAGTCGGGGATAGCAGGCAGCGCTTCGAATTCGTGCGTCAGCCGCGCGACGAGGTCGGCAACAGGCTCTATCGCGTCGATGAGCCCGACGCTCTGCCCGGCGCTCCAGATGTCGCGCCAAGGCTCGACCCCGTCGGGCATCGGCGACCGCACCGTCGGCAAAGCCTTGGGATCGAGCCCCGCCGCTTCGATCGATTGCCGCATCCAGTGCGCGGGGACGCCGTTCATGGCCGCCGACGCGACGATATCGTCGGCACCGACGGTCGGGATCATGTGGCGGTGACCCTCGACAACGCCGCTTTCGGGCGTGGCGATGAAGCGGGTCCCCATGCAAGCGATATCGCCGCCGAGCGCGAGCGACGCCACGATGCCGCGCGCGTCGGCGATACCGCCCGCGACGATCAGCAGCCCGCCGAAGATACGCCTGACGGCGGGCACAAATGCCATCGGCGTCAGAAAGCCCGTGTGCCCGCCCGCTCCCGCACATGTCAGCATCAGGCCATCAGCGCCCGCTGCGATCGCCTTTTCGGCATGTTTCATCGTCGTCACATCATGGACGACACGCCCGCCCCAGCCGTGCACCCGCGCGACAAGCGCCGACGGATCGCCGAGGCTGGAGAGGACCAATGGCACGCGGTAGCTTTCGAGCAGGTCGAGGCGATCGGCCGCCTTCGGATCGGTCCCCCAACGCGCCGGCATATTGACGATCGGCGGTGCGCCGCCGACGTCGGCAAGCGCGGCCAGATAGTCCTCGAACGCGGCGAAGGACGTCACCGTACCGCCCTGCCAGCCGCCGATGATGCCGGCATGGCAGCAGGCGACCGCCAACGGCACCGACGAGGCAAAGCTCATCGGCGCGCACATCAGCGGCAGCACAAGATTGGACAGCATTGCGGTCAAACGGTCGCCTTCAGAGCATCGAGCATGCGCATATAATGCTGGGGATTCCACACATCCTGATCTTCGCCCCAGCCGATGCCGCCGTCAATGTCCCAGCGCATCAACTGGTTTACGCCATATCCCGCCTCGCTCATCGTGCTGACGACAAAGCCTTCGCTTTTCATCTCGCGGCCGAGTTCGTCAACGAGCTCGACCTGCATATGCGTGCTCCAGCCGGTCTTTGGGCTGCGGAAGCTGCGCATGCGCGACTTGGCGGGATCGAGGCTGCCGAACGTTCCGTCGCGACGAATCCAGCCAGCGTTCATGGGTGCCCAACCGTCGGCATCGCCATCCTGAACCCGCGCGAAGCCCAGAAAGCCGGTGCCGTCGCGGCGATGGCCGAAGATATACTGGATGCGTCCGCGCCCGCGCTCGCGCTCGATCTCGCGCCAGCGCGCACCGCCGGGACGCTTCACCCGCTCCATGT
>JAURVS010000336.1 GCA_030655355.1 Sphingopyxis sp. | reverse complement strand
CGAAGGTGGCCTCGTCGAACGCCCATCGGGGCGATGCCGTGCGCCAGATCAGTTCGGCGAATTCTGCGCGGTTGCGCTCGTAGCCGCGTCGGCCCCGTTCGGTCGCGAAATAATATTGATACCACCAGCTTTGCTCGGCCTCGGGCGTGAGGGGGCTCTCGTTTGCGTGCTGGCTTCCGATCAGATAGCCGCTCACCGAGACCATTGCCCGGCACCGGTCCGGCCAGAGTGCCGCGACGACATTGGCGCTCCGCGCCCCCCAGTCGAAACCGCCGATCACGGCTCGTGGTATCGCTAGCGCGTTCATAAGCGCGATAACGTCGGCGGCCAGTGCCGCCTGCTGGCCGTTTCGCAGGCTTGCATCCGATCGGAACCGGGTGCCGCCAAAGCCACGCAGATAAGGGATGATGACCCGGTGCCCCGCAGCAACGAGCAGGGGCGCAACCTCGGCAAAGGCGGTGATGTCATAGGGCCAGCCGTGGAGAAGGATGGTCGGCAACCCGGCCCGCTGCCCCATGTCGGCGTAGCTGATGCGAAGATCGCCGGTGTCGACCTCAGCGAGTGCTGCCCATGGAACGGTAACGGCTGGAGGGCCGGCCCATGCACCGAACGGGACCGCGATTCCCGCCATGGTCGCAATCGCGAGGAGATTGCGGCGGTCGCTGTCGATGGCTCGGCCATCCGCAAGGACGCTGTCCTGCTTGGCAAGGCGTCGGCGCGATTTGCGGTGCGGGTGATCCATCGCGAGTTCTTCCTGTCTGCGAGTAACCACAATGGTGCCGGCGATGCTCGGCGCACAGCACCGAGACTTGTCCAGGCGTCTATACTGTCGCCATCCGATCATGGCCGGTGCGCTACTGGATAGTCCAGGGAGGGGAGGGCGAGCGGGTCGGGTGGTGGCGAAAGAGGAGGAGCCGGACAGGTTGGGTGCTCGACTGCCATTTCGTTGGCCGCAGGGTGAAACTGGAAAAAGCCGCTGCGTTCACCATCCCTGTCGCGTCCGGTTAACACGGCTCCCCAGTTCGCCCATGATCATGGCGTCGATGACCGGGAATGCGCCGCTCTCCGGGGCGATCTTCTTCCGGGGGCGATCGCGCCTGCCTCGCATCACCGGTCACCCGCCGATCTAGAGCAGCGCGGAAGGAAGGTCGGTAGGTTCGAAAACTGTCCGGCGCATTGTACCAAGCCGCTATCCGGCGTCCCGGTTGGTACAGCAGGTTGGACAGGTCTCGGGTCTGCAGCCCTTCAGCCAGCTCCTCTAGTCCGATTGCAGGAGGCGCAGACCGCGCCGGCAATGGAAGGGCAAGCCGATGAAGATCGTCGTGATTGGAGGAACCGGGCTGATCGGTTCGAAGGTTGTCAGCAAATTGGTCGAAGCGGGCCATCAGGCGATCGCCGCCGCCCCGAACACCGGCGTCAATACGATCACTGGCGAAGGGCTCGCTGAAGCGCTCGCTGGCGCCGACGTCGTCGTCGATCTCGCCAACTCGCCCACCTTCGAGGACAAGGTCGCGATGGACTTTTTCCAGACCGCCGGTCGCAACCTCATCGCGGCCGAGACGGCCGCGGGCGTGCGCCATCATATCGCGCTGTCCGTCGTGGGCACCGAGCGCCTGCAGGCGAGCGGCTATTTCCGCGCCAAGCTTGCGCAGGAAAAGCTGATCGAGGAGAGCCCCATTCCCTTCACGATCCTGCACGCGACCCAGTTCATGGAGTTCCTGCGCGGAATCGCCCAGTCGGGGGTCGTCGGCGACGAGGTCCGCCTTCCGCACGCCTTCATCCAGCCGATGGCCGCCGAAGATGTCGCCGATGCCGTCGCGGCGGTAGCGCTCGCCGAACCTGCCAACCGGATTATCGAGATCGGCGGCCCCGAGAAATTCCATCTCGACGAGCTGATCGGGCGCGTCCTTCAATATGACAAGGACCCGCGCCCGGTCGTGACCGATCCGGCAGCGCCTTATTTCGGCGTCATGATCGACGACAATTCGCTGATCCCGGGACCTGACGCGAAGCTCGGCGCGACGCGTTTCGATTGGTGGCTCGAAAACGTCCCGCCGCCGCCGCGCAAATAAGCGGGCGAATAGCCCCGTCGTCGCTGGTCACGCTCGTTTGGAAAGATCCCGTCATGCTCAGATATTGCTGTCTCGGTCTCGCTCTCCTCATGGGGCTCGGTGCGATCGCCAACGGTTTGTACATGCTGGCCGCACCTGCTGGATGGTATTTTGCGGTGCCGGGGGTGACCACGACCGGCCCGTTCAACCAGCATTTCATCCGCGACATCGGGCTGATCTTTCTCTCTCTCGGCGGCGCATTTCTCCTCGGCACGGTGCGGTCCGAGCATCGTGTGCTGTTCTGGACCGCGCCGACGCTCTGGCTCTGGGGCCACGCGCTGTTTCACTATTGGGAAGTCGCGGTCGGAATATGCGGACCTTCCGCGCTCGCGCGAGATTTTCCCGCCGTCACGCTTCCTGCCATTCTCGGCACGCTGCTCGCCGCCTGGGCGATGGTCGATGCCCGGCAACCCCGGGCACGCAGCATGATGACGCTTTTCATTCCGCAAGCCAAATGAAGGAAATTCTGATGACCCCCCGCATGAACATATTCCAGACCGCTCCCGAGGCGATGAAGGCGATGCTCGAAGTCGAAAAGGCGATCGAAGCCTCGGGCGTCGATCACGGTCTGCTCGAACTGGTCAAGCTGCGCGCGTCGCAGATCAATGGCTGTGCCTTTTGCATCTACATGCACAGCAAGGACGCGACCAAGCATGGCGAAAGCGAAATGCGCATCCATTTGCTCGACGCCTGGCGCGACTCGCCGCTGTTCACCGACCGTGAGCGCGCGGTGCTGGGTTGGACCGAATCGCTGACGCGGGTCGCCAAAACCCATGCCCCCGATGCCGATTATGAACTGCTCAAGGCGCATTTCGACGACAAGGAAATCGCGCACCTGACCGTCGCGATCGCTGCGATCAATTTCTGGAACAAGGTCCAGATCGGCCTACGCGCGGTTCACCCGGTCGAAGCGGCCGCCGCCGCGGCCTGAAGCCCCCCCCGGCATCGGAGCTCCTGACCCTGTTGCTCCGATGTCGACCCGGCCGCTGGGGTGCCTCCCTCCTCCCCGGCGCTCCAGCGGCCCCCTTGCAGGATCCTGTCCGATGAAGCTCTACTATTGCCCCTGGGCATGCAGCCTTGCAGCCCACATCATTCTCCACGAGGCAGGCGAGCCTTTCGAAAGCGAAAGCGTCGACCTCAAGACGAAGATCACCGCCAGCGGCGCCGACTTCAACGCCATCACCCCGAAAAGCTACGTCCCCGCACTGCAGCTCGACGATCAGGAGCTGGTGACCGAGAATATCGCCGTGCTCGATTACCTTGCGCAGTTTTACCCCAGTTTTGGTGTGCCGGGTGCGATGGGGCGAACGCGGCTGCTCGAGGCGCTCGCCTACATCTCGACCGAAATCCACAAGAGCTTCAAGCCCTTCTGGCATCAGGGAAATGACAGCCAGAAGGCGGCTGCCAGCGCCTATATCACGGCGCGCCTGCGTTATCTCGGCGAAACGATGAAGGGGACCTATCTGTTTGGCGACGCGCCCAGCGCCGCCGACTTTTATCTCTTCGTCATGACGAAGTGGGCCGAGCGCTTCGGCGTCGAGCTGCCCGCCGAAATCGCGGCCCTGCGCGACCGACTGGCGGCGCGGCCCGCGGTGGTGGCAACGCTCGCCGCCGAGGGACTGGCCTGATAGAGGTCCGCGAGGACGGCGTGTCGGACAGCGGCTCTTTGGGCGGCGGCACCGATACGGGCCGTGGCATGCCGTCATCGCGGATGGAAGCACTCACCGACGGCGTGGTCGCAATCGTGATCACGGTGATGGTGATCGAACTGCGCGTTCCCGCCGACGGATGGGCCGGATTTCTGGAGAGCATGCCGTTGCTCCTCGTCTATGCGCTGAGCTTCGTCAACGTCGGGCTCTTCTGGAACAATCACCACCACCTTCTGCAGGCGACAGGGCGCATCGACGGCCGGGTGCTCTGGGCCAATCTCTTCCACCTCTTCTGGCTCAGCCTCATTCCCTATACGATCCGCTGGCTCGACGAGAGCGGCTTCGCCGTGCTCGCGGTCGCGGCTTATGGCATCGTCCTCGGCATGGCGTCGATCGGCTACGAACTTCTCGTCCGCGCGATCATCGCTTCGCATCCCACGAACGCGGCGATCGCCCGCGCGGTCGGCCGAGATATCAAGGGCCGCCTCAGCGTCGCCTCCTATGCGGTCGCGGCGGGGCTGGCGCTTGTGCATCCAGGGATCGCACTCGCGATCTACCTGTCCATCATCCTGCTCTGGTTCGTGCCCGACCGCCGGATGGAGCGCATTTTGCGCGACTGAGCGCGCGGTCGCTCCGGCTTGGTACATTCGCCTCAACCGATCTTGCGCCTGCCGCGCGCGCGGGTCGCCGTTATCTTGATGGCACCTTCCGGCGCGAGCGATGGATCCTGCGATGAGTTTTCCCTGGGCGAAAAACTACGAACCCAAGCATCCGCTCATGCGGTGGCTCGACGAGAAGCTGCCGCTCCCGCGCTTCGTCTACAACGCGACCGGCGGTGGTTATCCGGTGCCGCGCAATCTGAATTTCTTCTGGAACTTTGGCGTCCTCAACGGAATGGCCCTGGTGATCCAGATCGTCACCGGCGTCGTGCTGGCGATGCATTATGCCGCGAACAGCGGCATCGCGTTCAACTCGGTCGAGCACATCATGCGCGACGTCAACGCGGGCTGGCTGATCCGCTACATCCATATGAACGGCGCCTCGCTCTTCTTCACCTCGGTTTATATCCACATGTTCCGGGGGCTCTATTATGGGTCCTACAAGGCGCCGCGCGAGATGGCATGGCTGATGGGGCTGGTAATCCTCCTTTTGCTGATGGCGACGGCGTTCATGGGATATGTCCTGCCATGGGGCCAGATGAGCTTCTGGGGCGCCAAGGTCATCACCGGGCTATTCAGCGCCATTCCGCTCGTCGGCGAGCCGATCCAGACCTGGCTCCTCGGCGGCTATGCGCCCGACAATGCCACATTGAACCGCTTCTTCGCGCTGCACTATCTGTTGCCCTTCGTGATCGCGGCAGTGGTCGTTCTGCATATCTGGTCGATTCATATCCCAGGATCCAACAATCCGACCGGGGTCGACGTCAAGGGCCCGCAGGACACGGTACCCTTTCATCCTTTCTACACCGCCAAGGACGGCTTCAGCGTCGCCCTGGTGCTCACGCTGTTCGCCGCGCTCGTCCTCTTCTTCCCCAATGCGCTCGGCCATCCCGACAATTATGTCCCGGCAAACCCGCTTTCGACCCCCGCGCATATCGTCCCCGAGTGGTATTTCTGGCCCTTCTACGCGATCTTGCGCGCCTTCACGGTGGACTTGATCCTGCCGGCAAAGCTGCTCGGCGTGCTGGCGATGTTCACCTCGATCTTCCTGCTCTTCTTCCTGCCTTGGCTCGACACCTCGCCGGTGCGCTCGGGCAATTATCGTCCGCTGTTCCGGAAATTCTTCTGGTTCGGACTGGTCCCCTGCGTGTTTGTCCTCGGCTACTGCGGCGGCGCGCCAGCAGAGCAGCCCTATGTCGTGATCTCGCAGATCGCTGCCATTTATTATTTCGCGCATTTCCTGATCATCCTGCCGATCATCGCGAGGTTCGAGAAGCCGCTGCCGCTTCCGACTTCAATCACCGCGTCGGTACTCGGCCTTCCCGATAGCAGCCCCGCCCTCAGCGATGCCACGCCCGGCGGGGAATGACCTGACTTTCCGGAGACTGGACCGATGCCCACCCGCTCTTTCGATTTCCTCAATGCCGCAGGCGAGCGGCTCTCTGGCCGCCTTGAACTGCCCGTCGGCCCAGCGCGTTCCTGGGCGCTGTTCGCGCATTGCTTCACCTGCGGGAAGGATAATATCGCCGCGGTTCGTATCTCGCGCCGCCTCGCGGGCGCGGGTGTCGGCGTGCTACGCTTCGATTTCACCGGGCTCGGGCGCAGCGAAGGCGACTTTGCCGACACTAGCTTCAGCCTCAATGTCGCCGACCTCGTCGCGGCCGCCGACGCAATGGCTGCAGCCGGCATGCCGGTGCTGCTTCTTGTCGGACATAGTCTCGGCGGCGCCGCGGTGATGGCCGCGGCGGGATCGCTGCCAGATGTTCGCGCGGTCGCGACGATCGCCGCGCCCTTTGACGTCTCGCATGTGCTTGGCCAGCTCGACCCCGACGCGCTGGCGCGTATCGAGGCCGACGGGCGAGGCATGGTCGAGATTGCCGACCGGCCGTTTCGTGTCGGTCGAAAGCTGATCGAAGATTTGCGCCAGCAGGATCAGGGCGCGCGGATCGCCGCATTGAGACGGCCCTTGCTGCTGCTTCATTCGCCAACCGATGCGGTGGTCAGCATCGACAATGTGACGAGCATCTATCTCGCCGCCCGACACCCCAAGAGTTTCGTCTCGCTCGAAGGCGCGGACCATCTGCTTGGCAATGGCGACGACGCCGCCTTCGCGGCCGACATGATCGCTGCCTGGGCCGGGCGTTACCTGCCGCCGCCGCTGCCGACGGCGACCGGGCCGTTCGATGCCGAGGCGGAAGAAACGGGGCTCGGCAAGTTCCAGCTCGCTATGCGCGCGGGCATGGCGGCTTTTATCGCCGACGAGCCCGAGAGCGTGGGCGGATTGGGATCGGGGCCAACCCCCTTCAACCTTCTCTCCGCCGCGCTGGCGGCGTGCACGACGATGACGCTGCGGCTTTACGCGACCCGCAAGGGCTGGCCGGTCACCCGCATCAGCACCGGGGTACGCCATCACAAGGAAAGCGGTGCGGCGCTTCCCGACGTCTTTTCACGGCGCGTCGAGATCGAAGGCGCGCTCGACGATGTGCAGCGGGCCGAGCTGGCGCGCATTGCGGACCGCTGCCCCGTCCATCGCACGCTGGAGACCGGCGCTCGCTTCGAACCGACCGAAGCGGGATGGGCGGCGACGCCGCAGCGCGAAGATTGAGCGGGAGCGAACCATGAAAATCACCGTCATCGGCGGGACCGGACTCGTCGGTCGCCAACTCGTCGAACACTTGCGCAAGCAGGGTCATGAGGTGGTTGCGGCCGCGCGCTCGACCGGCGTCAACGTCGTGACCGGTGAAGGCCTTGTAGAGGCTATGGAGGGTGCACGGATCGTCGTCGACGCCTCCAACTCTGGATACGCGCGCGCCGACGATATGACCCAATTTTTCGCGGCGGCGGGCCGGAGGCTATTACGCGCCGAGCGCGAGGCCGGAGTCTCCCATCATGTCGCCTTGTCGGCGATCGGTGCGAACCGGCTCAACGGCGGTTATTTCGTCGCCAAGAAATTGCAGGAGGAGCTGGTGCGGCAGTCGGGACTGGCATTCACCATAGTCCGTTCGACCCCCTTCTTCGAATTCATATACAAGATCGTCGATGCCGGCGGTGAGGGCGATACCATCCGCATTCCCCCGGTCCAAATGCAGCCGGTGGCGTCGGCTGATGTGGCCGCTGCGCTGCTGGATATCGCTCTCGATTCCCCGGCCGGCGGCGTTGTCGAGGTGATCGGCCCTGAGCGCCGCTCGCTTCCCGACCTGGCGCTCGAAATCCTGACTGCCAACGAGGATCCGCGCCGGATCGTCGTCGATCCCGAAGCACTCTATTTTGGTGCCCGCTTCGAGGACGAGCCACTGGTCGGTGGAGAGCGCCCGCGCATGGCGCCGGTCGATTTCGAGAGCTGGCTTCGCGCGTGGATCGCATCGGCATGACCGGATGTCGCGCACCTCACTGAGCTTCGGGCGGACGGTCCCATCCTCTGCGTGGCGAATTATCGCGCGCGCGACTCTTGGCGATCATTTGTTCAACCGGCGATAATTTCGGAATATCCGGGGTGGTCGCGAAAGAAATTCTGGAGGAAGGCACAGCGCAGGATCGCCTTGCGGTCCGACTGCCGGATCAGATCGAAGGCACCTGACGCGAGCTGGGTGCCGATGCCGAGACCGGAAAATTCTGAGGGCACATCGGTGTGGAAGAGGACTAGCCGTTCCTCGTCGTCGAGCCGGTAATAGATTCCGGCCGTGCTGCCGTCGGGCAGGTCGAGTTCGAAGCGATGCTCCTCGACATTCTCGAAGACGTTGATGTCCATGGCAAATTCTCCTTCAGCGCTATCGCAAAAAGACTAGGCGCCCCGTCATCCGCCGACAGGCCCAAGCATTGCCGAAATCGTTGTACCGTCGCAGCCCGACGATCCGTTCAGGCGGCGCGGGCGGGGAGAGTAGAAACTGTCGCGCTGGCGATAAGCCGAGCGAGCGCCTCGCAGGCTTTCGCTGCTACTGGCTCGCGCAGATTGGTGAATCCGAGCAGCAGACCCGGACGCGCATTGCCCGGGTCAGCGCTCCACACCGACAGCGGTGCGGGCGCTATGCCGAGTGCAGGAGCTTGGGCAGCGAGCGCGACATCGTCGGTGCCTGCGGGCAGCGGCATTATCGCGGCAAGCCCCGCGGCCTCGTCAAATACCACGGTGTCGCCCAGAGATTGCGCAAGCAACGCACGGCGCTCGCGATAAAGCATTTTCATGTGCCGCATATGCCGCAGGAAATGGCCGTCGCCGAGAAAGTCGGCGAGCGCCAGCTGGGTCGCGGGATTGGGCGCGGGATTGAGATGCGCGGCAACTTCGGCGAACTGTGCGGCAAGCGCGATCGGCGCGACCAGATAGCCGAGCCCGAGCGCGCCGCTGATCGTCATGTCGAAGCTGCCGATATGGATGACGCGCCCGCCGGGATCGTTTGCCGCAATCGCCGGAGGCGCCCGGCCATCGAGAAGCAGCTCGCTAGCCTGGTCATGTTCGACGATCCAGCGCCCTTCGCGCTCGGCCCAAGCAAGCAGCGCTGCGTGCCGCTCGGTCGACAAGGCTGCGCCGCCTGGGCCTTGCAGTCCGGAGGTGACGATCGCGATCGCCGCATCGGGGGCGGTGCGAACGGCCCAGTCGACCCGCAGACCTCGCGCGTCGACGGGGACCGGCACGGCGTCGACGCCGGCAAGGCGCAGGGCCTTGCGCGTCGCCGGGCAACCGGGGTCCTCGACCCAGGCGCGGCGGCGGGTCATCCCGAGTGTGATCAGTGCCAGGCCGAGGCCGCCCCGATAGCCGCTGGTCAATATGACCTGTTCGGGCAGGCACCGGATGCCGCGCGTGATCGCCAGTTGCGCCGCAATCTGCGCTCGCAACTCCGCCGTCCCGCGCGGATCGGGGGCGGTGACGGGGGCGATGGCGTTGGCGCGCACGGCACGAGTGCGCAGCCGGGCCCAGAGTTTGGCCGGAAATGCATCCTGCGCCGGCACCCCGATCTGGAAGGGCAGGGGCCGCAAGCCGAAGCCGCGCTCGGCGTCCTGAAGCGGGGAGGCGATCTCGACGGTGCGGACCGCGACCGGGCGCGGCGCCGGGCGATCGGCGACGCGTGTTCCCGCGGCTCCGGCGGAAAAGACCAGCATCTCGTCGATCAGCGTCTCATATGCGGCTTTGACCGTGCCCCGTGAGACCCCCAGCTGGGCCGCCATGTCGAGCCAGGATGGCAACCGCGCACCGGGGCGCAGCCGCCCCTCGACGATCGCGCTGCGTAGCCCGGCAGCGATTTGCTGGGTAAGCGGTACGGCACGAGACCGATCTATCGTGAGGTCGGCCGCTGCCGATTTCCATGGTACAGTCATCGCTCAACCTCATGGTGCTGGAAAGACCCGGTGATGCCGAAAAACTAGGGTTCGGGCGGCGGCGCTGTCGAGCCGGGGGAGACCTATGCGATGGTTGGGGGTCGGCTGCCTGCGGGGCTAGGCTCCGCTGAGTACTGACGAAGCGCGAGCGGTCTGCTTGGTACAATCGCTTCTGCGCCACTCGCGTCTGCCGGCGCGAAATCTGCCCCTCTAAACTTGCGTGCATCGGAACCGTCCAGGGTCCGCCGCAAGGGGTGAGCCAAATGCCGGAGATAGATGGACCGCGCAGCGTCAGCCGGGAGAAGCTGCTGCACGCGCTCTACGAAGCCGCCGAGCTCGAACAGAATCTGATGTGCACCTATCTTTACGCCGCCTTCAGTCTGAAGGATGGCGAAGCCGAAGGGCTGAGCGCAGCGGAGGCAGAGGCGGTGGCACGCTGGCGCCGGGTCATTCTCGACGTCGCGATCGACGAGATGAGCCATCTCGTCGCGGTATGGAATATCACTGCAGCGCTGGGCGGTGCGCCGCGTTTCGGGCGCACCAACTTCCCGCTAGCGCCGGGATATCTGCCGGCCGGCATCTCGGTGAAGCTCGCGCCGTTCGGCGCGGCCGTGCTGCAGCACTTCATCTTCCTTGAGCGGCCCGAAGAGTCGGACGAGCCCGATGGCGATGGCTTCGCGACCTTGAACGGGTCGACGCGGACTCCGGTTGCGCCGCGGCTGACGCCGGCGGCTTTCGATTATGCGACGATTGGATCCTTCTATCAGGAGATCGAGTCCGGCCTCCGCGCACTCGCCGCCCAGCGCGGTGAAGAAGCGGTCTTCTGCGGAGACCCCGCCTTGCAGCTGTCGTCAGACGAAACGACGCTCGCGGGCGCGACCCCCATTGCATCGCTCGACGCGGCGCTTGCCGCGCTTGCCGAAATCGTCGTCGAAGGCGAAGGCGCCCCCAGCGACCGCGCCAACTCGCATTTCCAACGCTTTCTCGGCGTGCGCGAAGAGCTCCGCGCCTTTGCCGCCGCAACGCCCGGCTTCGACCCGGCGCATCCCGCCGCGGTCAATCCGGTGCTTCGCAAGCCGCCCGAGGCCGCGGGGCGCGTCTGGCTCGAGGACGCCGACGCGGTCGCGGCGGTCGATCTCGCCAACGCCATCTACGCCCTTTCGCTGCGCCTGCTCGCCGGTGCCTATGCGCTCCGGGGTCCGTCTTCCGACAAGTCGCTCTATGTCGGCTGCGCGATCGGCCTGATGCATGCGCTCGGCGCGATCGCCGAGCGCGCCGCCCGGCTTCCGGCCGGACCATCGAACCCGCGCTGCAACGCCGGCGTCTCATTCACGGCGCTGCGCGAGGCTGCCTCGCTGCCCCAGGGCGAGAGCGCGCGGCACGTCTATGTCGAGCGAATCGAGGAACTGAGCGCGGTCGCCGCCGCGCTCGATCCGGCCGATCCGCGCTGTGCACGCGCCGCCCGGATCCTCGAAAAGCAGGCCGATCGGCTCCGCGCTGCACCGGGTCCGGTGCGCGCCGTGAATGAACCGCCGCCGACCGTGTCCGGTCAGTCACTCTCGACGGCGGGACCCGTGCAGCCCAACGTGCAGGACCCTGCCGATGGCCGCGATCTGACGGTGCACTTCGATGGCACGCGCTGCATCCATGCCCGCGTGTGCGTGACGCAGGCGCCGGCAACCTTCCTTGCCGATGTCGAGGGGCCATGGATCGTCACCGACGCCACCGATGCCGAGCAGCTGTGCGGCATCATTCGCCAATGCCCGTCGGGCGCGTTGTCCTATGCGCGGCGGGGCGGTCCTGCCGAGCCGGTGCCGCCGGTTAATCTTGTCACGCTGCGTGAGAACGGGCCATATGCCGTGCGCGCAGATCTGCAGCTAGCCGGCGAAAAGATCGGCTATCGCGCGACGCTGTGCCGCTGCGGCGCGTCGAAAAACAAGCCCTATTGCGACAAGTCGCACGATCATGTCGGCTTCGTCGCGACCGGCGAACCGCCGAGCCGCGATACGCCCAAGCTCGCAGACCGCGGCGGCGTGCTGGCGATCGAGCCCGAAGACGATGGCCCGCTGCACCTGTCCGGCAATCTCGAAATCCTCAGTGGAACGGGACGTTCGATCGCTTGCGTGCCCAAGGCACGGCTCTGCCGGTGCGGCGGGAGCGCGAACAAGCCTTTCTGCGATGGCACGCATCGCCGGATCGGCTTTCGGACATGATCCTGTCTGAATCAGATCCGATGCGGCGCCAGCGTCTCGGCGAGAAAATCGGTAAAGACGCGCAAGCGCAGCGGCGCGAAACGGCCGAATGCGTGCAGGGCCTGAACGGGGACCGGCGCGAGAGGCGCATGCCTCATGATTTCGACGAGCCGGCCGGCTGCAAGGTCGTCCGCCACCGCGATGCGCAGAAGCTGGGCGATGCCGGTGCCGTTCAACACCGCGATACGCATCGCCTGCCCCGAATCGGTGTCGAAAACCCCCTCGGGCAGGAGGCGGGTGCCGTCGGCGAAGCGGATCGGATACGCCTGCGCGCGCAGGCGGTAGCGGATGTGAGCGGCCGCGCTGAGCTCCTCCCGGGTCGCCGGGGTTCCGGCGCGGGCGAGATAGGCCGGCGCCGCGACGAGCACGAGCGGCAATTCGCCGAGCGGTCGCATGATCCAGTCGCTGTCGTCGATCGGCCCGGCGCGAAGCGCCACATCATAGCCTTCGCGGACCAGATCGACATGACGGTCGGTGACGCTGATTTCGAGCCGGATTTCGGGAAAACGGCTCAGGAAGTCGCGCGTGAGCGCGTGGACGAGTGCGGGACCGAGAATGCCGGGGAGGCTGACGCGCAGCGTGCCGCGCGCCGTGCCGGTCTCGGCGAGCGCTTCGTCGGCGTCGTCGAGCGCGCGCAGCAACGGCGCAACCCGCTCGTAATAGGCCGTTCCGTCGAGCGTCAGCGCGAGCGAGCGCGTCGAGCGGAGGAACAGTTTGACGCCGAGCCGCTGTTCGAGCCGCTCGACGCTCTTCGAAACCGCAGACGGGGTGGTGCCGGCGAGCCGCGCCGCGGCGCTGAACGAGCCGGCCTCGGCGGCCCGAACGAAGGCCTGCAGCCCGGTGGCATGTTCGAGTCCAGCTGTCATTTGATAGTTTATGGCAAAAATGATGTGCCATCGTCCAATCTAATTTTCCATGACGGAAAGCACATATCTGCCTCTCTCAACAGTGAAAGAGGTGTTTCATGACCGATTTGAATGGAAAGATTGCCGTTATTACCGGCGGCAACAGCGGCATTGGCCTCGCGGCAGCGACGCTCTTTGCCCGCGAAGGCGCCGAGGTGGTGATTACCGGCCGGCGTCAGGATGCCCTCGATGCCGCGGCACGCGCGATCGGACCGAAAGCGACCGTCGTCCAGGGCGACGTCGGCGACCCCGCGCATCACGAACGGGTCGCCACTCTCGTCGCCGACCGCTTCGGCGGCGCCGACATCTATATGGCGAACGCCGGCGTCAACACGATTACCGCGTCGCACGCGGTGTCCGAAGAGGAATATGACGCCCAATTCGGGATCAACGCGCGCGGCACTTTCTTCGGGGTGCAGAAGATCGCACCGGTCCTGCGAGAGGGTGGCTCGATCATTCTCGTGGGATCGCTCGCGAGCGACAAGGTCCTCGACGGCCATGCCGTCTATGCCGGCACCAAGGCCGCGATCGGCGCCTTTGCCCGCAGCTGGGCGCTCGAATTCAAGACGCGGGGGATTCGGGTCAACATGCTCAGTCCCGGGCCGACAGAGACGGCAATCCTCGAGAAGCTCGGCGTCCCCGCCGCTGAGCGGGCGTCGTTCATCGACATGATGGCGAGCGCCATCCCGCTCGGGCGCCTCGGCCAGCCCGAAGAACTGGCGCGCGCCGCGCTTTTCCTCGCGTCGGACGCGAGCAGCTTTGTCACCGGCATCAACCTGCGCGTCGATGGCGGCATGGCTCTGCTCTGATTTTCCCGATCTTCGTTTTGACCAGAAAGACCGAAAAATGAACATTCCCTCCGTCGACCCAGCGATCGCGACTTTGATCCACGATGTCGTCCACGACGGCAGCGCCTACGACATCGAGAGCATGGAAAGCCATTACGCCTACGACCAGAGCTTTCTGATTCTCGGTTCGGACGGCCATGTGACCCGCGTCGCGCGCGACGTCTCTATCGCCGAGTTCCGCGCCCGCCGCGATGCCGGCGAGCCGCCTCTTTCGACCGAGCACCGCGTGCTGCACGTCGAGCAGCAGGGCGACCACGCGACGGCGATCCTGTTTCGACGCATGAGCCCCGAGGCACCTCCGGCCCTGTACGAGCTCCGGCTCCGCAAGGATGACGACCGCTGGATGATCGCGGGTGAAACGGTGACGCCTTGGCCCGGCGGCATCGACGGCAACTTCCTTCCGCCCCGCCAAAATGCGGGCTGAGAAGCCGGCGCTGTCCGCGCTTCCAGGTGGCCCGCCGACGATGGGGGCAGCTTGGAGGCAGGGGCGGCGGCCAAATTCGACGCCAATAAACAACGAAGAAAGACAGATATATGAAGCCTTATTTTCTTCCCCTCTCGCTTGGCCTTGCATCGCTCTGTGCGATCGCGACCCCCGCATCCGCGCAAACCTTCGAGGGCCCCTATGTCGGGGCACAGGCGGGCTGGAGCCAGAACAAGCTCGGCTCCGTCGAAACCGACGGCGGCGCCGCCCAGATCGACGACTCGCGCGACGCCGCGACCGCGGGCATCTTCTTCGGCTATAATATCCAGCCGGCAACCAGCATCGTGCTTTCGGCCGAAGGCGCGGTCAACTTCGGGTTCGACGATGGCGTTAGCCGCTCGCAGAAGGACGCGACCGCGCGCATCAACCCCGAATATGGCTTCGATCTTGGTGTTCGTGCCGGCTATCTGGTGACCGACAACACGCTCGTCTATGCGCGCGGCGGTTATGAGAATATCCGGGCCTCGGTGCGTCTGCGCAACATCGCGGGTGCGTATGACGACAAGGATAATTTCGACGGCTGGTCGGTGGGTGGCGGTGTCGAACGCGCCGTGACCGATCGCATCTCGGCGCGCGTCGAATATCGCTATAGCGACCTTGGCGGCAGCGGCACGAAGTTCGAGCGCCATCAGGCGCTGTTCGGCATTGCCTATCACTTCTGATCGCCTCTGGTGCGCGCCACGCCCGGCGTCGGAGATGATCCGGCGCCGGGCGACGTGCGCGCCGCGTCTCTTGTTTCAACAAACATGGAGTAGTATAGTCCATGTTATGGCTCATCTCACTGCCAGCGTCGAATATGGTCTTCATTGCCTGCTCACGCTCGTCGACGCCGGTTCGGCGCCGCGCAGCGGCAAGGACCTAGCGCTGTTCCAGGGCATTTCGCCGACTTTCGTCGCCAAGATTCTCGCCAAACTGGAAAAAGCGGGAATCGTTCGCGCTGTCGAGGGACTGCGCGGTGGCTATCTGCTCGCCCGTGCGCCCGGCAGCATCAGCGTTCTCGCGATCGTCGATGCGATCGAGGGATGCAAGCCGCTCTTCGAGTGTCAGGAAATCCGGGTCCGCTGCCCGCTGTTCGGGGCGGAGCCACCCCCATGGGCCAGCCGCGGGGTGTGTTCGATCCACGCGGTGATGCTCAAGGCCGAAAAGGCCATGCGCGATGCCCTGGCGAGCGAAACGCTTGCGGATATTGCCGGGCATTTGGAACGCAAGGCGCCGGCCGAATTCGGCGCCGACACCAGGACATGGTTCGACCAGCGGATCGCGGCGCGCCGGCCGCGGCGTCCCGCCCCTTCGAAAGCGCTCGCGACATGATCAGCACCCTTGCCGAAGAAGATCCCCCGCTCGTCCTCATCGTCGACGATGACGAGGAAGTCCGTACCGCGATCGGAGAACTCATGCTCTCGGTCGGGATTGAGGCAGTCTGTTATGGTTCGACGCGCGAACTGATCGAGTCGCCGGTACTCGATCGCGCGGGTTGCCTGGTGCTCGACGTCCGAATGCCCGGGTCGAGTGGCCTCGATCTGCAGCAACATCTTGCGACGGCGGGGATTGCGAAGCCGATCGTCTTCCTCACCGGGCATGGCGACATTCCGATGACAGTCCAGGCGATGAAAGCGGGCGCGGTCGATTTTCTGACCAAGCCGGTACGCGACCAGACCTTGCTCGATGCCGTTACCGCGGGTCTCGAACGCGATATCGCCGAGCGGGCGAGCGCCGAGGTGGTGCAGCAGCATGTCGAACGCTTCGCCACGCTGACACCTCGCGAAAGCCAGGTCATGCGCGAGGTGTCGATGGGCCGTCTCAACAAGCAGATCGCCTACGACCTTGGTATCACCGAGATCACCGTGAAGCTCCATCGCTCCAATGTGATGAAGAAGATGCAGGCTTCATCGGTTGGCGAATTGATCCGCGCCTGGGAAAAATTGCCGCAGGAACTGCGCGAAACCGCAGCAGCCTAGCCTTTGGTATGGTTATAATGACGGCCAAGCTGCGCGACATGGATGGCTCCGGCTTCGAGGGCCGTGTCAGAGAGGATCGAGCCGCTTGTCCGAGAATTATTGCATCGCGATCGTGGACGACGATGAAGCCATTCGCGAGGCCCTGTCGGATCTTCTGATGGTGTCGGGATTCTCCTGCATCGCCTATGACGGCGCCGCCACGTTTCTAGCGGACTACGTGGCTCGGGGTTTTTCATGCCTCGTGACCGATGTGCGGATGCCCGGCATGAGCGGGATCGACCTGCTCGCGCATCTTCGTGACGCGAACGCATTCCTGCCAGTCGTTGTTCTGACGTCGGTTCTTGACGACGCCACGCGAACGCGGGCGCTCGCGCTTGGCGCGCATGCATGGCTGACCAAGCCGGTCGCAGACGATCGGCTCCTCGCCGCGATCGGGTCGGCGATCGAAGCCGGCTCTGTCCAATGACGCCGCCGGTATCGCCAGCCGCTCGTGCGGCAGACGATCCGGGCCTTGCCGAACTTGCGTCCGAGAGCGTGATCCTGTTCGATATGGCGGGACGGGTGCGCTACTGGAACCCAGCAGCCGAAATCCTGTTTGGTTGGCCGCCGCTCGGCATCGTCGGACGAACGATCGCGCATCTCTCGCCGCCGGTGGACGGGGGCGGCTGGCGGCAGCTGCTTCAGGAGGGCCGATGGCAGGGCATCGTCCAGCGCCGCAGTCCCTCCGGTGCGTATGTCGGCGCTGCGGTTCGCCAGCATGTTCGGTATCATGACGACGGCACGCCGCGCGACATCGTCGAATATGGCCATGGGGTCTCCGACGGCAATCCGCTCCGCTACGCCGACGACCAAGTCAGTGACGCGCGGCTTGCTGCGACATGGGAAATCGACATTTCGGGTGCCCGAGCTGCGATCGATGCGGTTGCAGGGCAGCACGAGATACTCGAGCCGGCCGAGCTGGACGCGCGACTGCGCGCCGTGGTGCAGGCCGCACGCATCGTCGAGGTTAATGATCGGACCGCGCGGCTCGTCGGCGGGAATCGCGGACGCGCCCTGATGGTCGGTCAATCGGTCGCCGACTTCTGGCCAGTCGGCAGCCGCGCGACGCTCGGCGAGTTGATCGTCGACGCCGCCTGCTGCGAGACGGACGACGCGGTGCACCGGCGCGCTCTCGCCTCGGACGGGATATTGCGCGATCCGACGCTGAGCGTCTGGCCTGCAGACAGCGATGCGGCGGCCGATCGTCTCTTTGTCGCCGTCAATGGTGCGGCCGACGACGATCGCTCTTATCCCTACTTGCGCGCAAGCGAGGCCCGGTACCGCAAACTCATCCATTTCATGCCCGTGGCGCTCTGGCAGGTCGATGCGAGCCGGATGGGCAAGATTTACGCCGAACTGCGCGCGCGCGGCGTGACCGACTTTGAGGGTTACCTCGAAGAGCATCCCGAGCTTGTCGCACTCGCCGCGACCACCGTTCCGGTCACCGACGTGAATCGCAGCGCGATCCAGTTGATCGGGGGATCGAACGCTCAGGATCTGATCCAGCCCGTCGGTTATCTGTTCGCGGAAAGCCTCGACTCGCTGCGGCGGGTGATGATCGGGCGTTTCAGCGGTAGGCAGAATTATAGCGAGTTCATGAAGGTCCGCCGCCTTGATGGGCGCATTCTCGATGTGCGTTTTTCGGTGACTTATCCCGAACCGCTTCTTGAACTCGATACCACCATCTTCAGCCTCGAAGATGTGACCGACCGTCTGCGTATGGAATCGCAGCTGCGTCAGATCCAGGCGGATTTCAGTCACGCGGCCCGCATTTCGACGTTGGGGGAGCTGACCAGTTCGATCGCGCACGAAGTGAACCAGCCGCTCGCGGCGATCATGACCAATGCCGAGACCAGCCTGCGCTGGCTGGCCCGGCCCGATATCGATTTCGAAAAAGTCCGGCAATTGACCGCACGAATAGCCGCGAGCGCCCGCCGCGCGGACGACATCGTGGGCCGGATTCGCGGGATGGCGGCGAAGCAGCCGCCGGAGCTCGTTGCCCTCAATCTGAACGAGGTCGTCCAGGAAAGCCTGCTTTTCGTCCGTCATGAGGTCGACACGCGCGCGATCCGGGTCATGGCGAGCTATGCCCGGGGATTGAAGCTGGTGACCGGCGACCGCATCCAGTTGCAGCAGGTGGTCGTGAACCTGCTGATCAACGCGATCCAGGCGGTCGAGGCCCAGAGCGAGACCGACCGCGAGATTGCCCTTGCAACCGGCGCCGATCCCGATGGCGCAATATGGTTCAGCCTTCGCGATACGGGCCCCGGAATTGCGCCCGAACATCTCGGCCGAATATTCGAAGGCTTCTTCACGACCAAGCACGACGGCATGGGCATCGGCCTTGCCATCTGCCATTCGATCGTCGCCGCTCATGGCGGATCAATCGCGGTCGAAAACCGGCCCGACGGCGGAGCGGAGTTCCGGTTCTCGCTGCCCGGCGAAACCCGCGCGGCGCGCGGCGGTCAGGCTGCGGAGCGCAAGGCCCGTCCGCGCGCTACGATCGCGCCGTCGGACGACTGAATTTTCGCTCGATTGCCAAAGGACGCAGGGCGGTCCTCGCTCGCGTCTTCCGCTGCGGGGAGCCGCAGCTGAACGCTGGTTCCGCCGCCTGGCTCGCTGTCAATCGAAACATCGCCGGCATGATCGTGGGCAAAGCGCTGGACCGTCGCGAGGCCGAGCCCGGTCCCGATTTCGCGCGTCGTGAACAAGGGCTCGAATGCCCGGGCGCGATTGCCTGCGCTCATTCCGATTCCGCTGTCCGCGACTTCCAGCAAAATATGCCGACGATCGCGATCGGTGCTGACCGCGAGGACGATCAATCCTCCGCCGGAAATCGCGTCGTTGGAATTGCGCACCAAGTTGAGAAGCGCGCTTTCGAGCTGCTGGCGATTGCAGCCAAGTCGCGGCAGCTCCGGCTGCAGATGAACCGAGAAGACGACGTCGGCCGCGATGCTCCATCGCAGAAGCGGTTCAAGCGCACGAATGCACTGCGCGGGATCGAACGGCGATCGATCCTTCGGCTGTGAGCGGGCGAAACCTAGCAGCGCCGTCACCATATTCTCGACATGGCGGAGCGCCACGGCGGCGCCGGCAAGCATAGGCTGCAGGTCTGCCGCGCCGGAGACAAGAGCATGGGTGCGCAGGATGTTGCCAGCGCTCGTAAGTGTCTGGACACTGTTGGCGAGATCGTGAGCGAGGCCCGCGGTCATCAAACCGACTGCTTCGAGCCGATACTGCTGATTTGCTGCCGCGTCGATCGGCAAGTCCGTTCGTGACATCTGCATTCCTTTCGCAAGCTGATGGCGCACCGTGCCAGCGCTTTGCGTCTTCGATCTAGTCGCCTCAACGGTGGGGAGAGATCGTGCCGAGGCAGGTCCGCGGCGTCGGCTGCGCCGCGCCGACCTATGCTTCGGTATGGGGTCGCCGACACCAAAGTCGCGGTCGGGAAATGCTTTGACCGGATAGGCGGCGAGGCGGCATCGCGGCATTGCGGTCCCACGCATTTCAATCGCTTCGACAGAAAAGGCAGGGACGGCTGCTATGGCACAGCTTCGCACATTCATCACCGCACGGCGCAAAACGGCCGGTGGGCTCCTTCTGCTCACCGCGCTCGTTATCGGGGTCGCGGCATGGCTGTGGGCAAGTGCAGGCGCTGCGGCATCGACCGACAATGCCTATGTGCGCGGCGACGTCACCTCGCTGGCGCCCAAGGTCGCGGGCTATGTCACCGCCGTCGAGGTGCGCGACAATCAAGCGGTGAAGGTCGGCGATATTCTCTTCCGGATCGACGATCGCGACTATCGCGCAAAGCTCGCGCAGGCCGATGCGAATGTCGAAGCGGCGCGTGCTCGGCTGGCGAACGTCGCGCAGGAGACGATACTTCAGCAAGCGCTGGTGCGGCAGGCCGATGCGCAGCGCCGCGCGGCGGTCGCTGATCTCGGACTTGCCAGAAAAGCGAGCGCGCGGCGGCGCGACCTGATTGACGGCGGGGCGGTCAGCCAAGCGCAAGTCGATGAGAGCGATGCCGGGAAGAGCCGCGCCGAGGCGGGGGCCGCGGCATCGGCTGCGACCGTCGATGCGCAGCGGCAGAAGATCGGCGTGCTCGGCACGCAGCGCGAGGCGGCAATTGCGGCGCTCGCGCAGGCCGAGGCCGCGCGCGAGCTTGCGCAGATCGACCTGGAGAACACCGTGGTTCGCGCGCCGATCGACGGCGTTGTCGGCAATCGCCAGGTTCGGGTCGGGAGGCTCGTGGCACCCGGCAGCGCGCTGCTCGACATCGTGCCCGTCGCCGCGCTCTATGTCGTCGCCAATTTCAAGGAAACGCAGCTTGAGCATATCCGGCCGGGCCTGTCGGCGCAGATCGAGGTCGACGGCTATCCGGGCCATATTGTCGAGGGTGTCGTAGACAGCCTCGCGCCGGGGAGCGGCTCCGCTTTCAGCCTGATTCCGTCCGACAATGCCACCGGCAATTTCGTGCGGGTTGTTCAGCGCGTGCCGGTGAAGATCCGCCTGCGCGGTAATCCGCTTCCCGGACGACTCGTCCCAGGCCTGTCGGCGCGGGTGGAGATCCTGCGCGGCAAAGAGCCGTGACTGCGGTTGCTGCCCCACGCGCCCGCGGTGACGTCGCACTGTCCCGCGCCCTGTTGCTCACCGGCGTCGTGCTGGCGAGCCTCACCGAGGCGATCGCCAGCACGCTGCTGTCGCTCGGCCGCGCGGACATCATCGGCGATATCTATGCGACGCCCGACGAATTCGCCTGGCTCGACGTCGGCTATACCGCGTTCAAGCTGATCGGCTTCGCGCTGGCCCCCTGGTTGCTCACTCGTATCGAAGCCCGCCGGACATTGCTCGGTGCAACAATGGTCATGGGCGTCGCCTGCGCGCTCGGGGCGCTTGTCGTCGATCTCGACTTTCTCCTTTTCCTGCGGCTCGTGCAGGGCCTTGCGGGCGCCATCCTGCTGATCAGCGGGCAGGCGCTCCTGTTTTGGAGCTTTTCCGCGGCGCGCCAGCCCGTCGTGCAGGCACTGTTCGCGATGGGGGCGGTCGTCGCGCCCGCGACGCTCGCGCCGGTCCTGCAGGGATGGCTGATCGACACGCACGACTGGACCTGGATTCTGTTCGGGGTTTTTCCGATCGCGCTCGCCGCGGCGGCGCTGCTATTGCTCAGCGAGACACCGCCGCCGCCGATCGTGCCGCGTCGCGACCTCGACTTGGCGGGTCTCGCGGGTCTGGCGGTAGCACTTTTTGCGGCGTCGTTTCTGCTCAGCCAGGGCAGCCGTTGGGACTGGCTCGAGGCGAGCCGGATCATCTGGGCGATCGGCCTCGTCTTCCTGGGCAGCGCGTTATTCGCCGTCCGGCAGCGCCGCGCCGTGCAGCCGCTGTTTGACCTCGCCGTGTTTGGTATCGAGGATTTCGCCTTTGCCTTTGTCGTCAGTTTCGTCGCGGGCGCCGCTCTCTTCGGAAGCGCATTCCTGATACCCGCCTTTGCGCTGTCGGCGCTCGGGTTTACCGCGACCGAGGCAGGCGCATTGCTCCTACCAAGCGGCGCGCTTTTCGCAGCGACGCTGTTGCTTGCCGCTGCCCTCATGCAGGCGCGCTGGATTTCCCCGATCGTGACCGTGCCCTTCGGCATCCTGACGGTGATGACGGCGATGTGGATGCTATCGGGTTCGACGGGCGAAAGCGGTGCCCACGACATGATGCCGGCGATCCTCCTGCGCGGTTTCGGGCTTGGCTGTCTCTTCCTCTCGATCACTCTGATCGCGTTCAGCAAATTGCCTCCGGCGTCGCTCGCCTTCGGGATCGGCATCTTCAATATCGGGCGCCAACTCGGCGGACTGATCGGCGTCGCCGGGCTTCAGACGTTGATCGATCATCAGACGGTCGCGAACCAGGCCGTCCTCGGCGCCGCGATCAGCTCAGGCTCCACCGCAACAGGCGAGCGGCTGTCGGCGATTACCGCGATGCTGGTCGCGAGGGGAATGGACGCGGCGCAGGCCACCAAAGCAGCCGGCGCGATGCTTGGACGCAGCGTGGCGGGGCAGAGCGCGGTGATCGCCTTCGACACCGCGTTCAACGCCGTCGCGCTCCTCTTTATCGTCGCTGCCCCGGTCATCGTCGCCGTCAAGAAAGGCCTCGCCCGTTCGGCCGCGCGCCGCGGAGCAGCGGAATTGCACAAGGACAGGATATCATGACGACCTCCCACCGGCGCCGTGCGCATATGGGCGCGATGCTGCTCGCTGGCGCGCTCGGCGGATGCACCGTCGGTCCCGACTATCGAGCACCCGAAACCAGAATCAGCGAAAGCTGGCTCGCGCCCGTGGGCGCCGGTGAGGTGGACACGGCATGGTGGACCGCCTTCGGCGACCCGCTGCTCACCGAACTGGTCGAGGCTGCCCTCGCCGGCAACAAGGACCTTGAAGAGGCCGAGGCGCGGCTTCGCGAGGCCCGTGCCTTGCGCGATGCGGTGCAGGGTCGGGCGCTGCCGCAAGCGGGCGCTTCGGTGATCGCGACGCAGAACCGCTTGAGCGAAAATGGTCAGCTTCCCGTCGGCAAGGTTCCCGGCCTCGGCCGCGATCTCGCGATTTTCGACGGCGGGTTCGACGCTTCGTGGGAGATCGACCTCTGGGGAGGGACGCAGCGCGCGATCGAAAGCGCCGACGCGCGTGCCGGAGCGGCGGAGGAGGCGCGCCGGGCGGTCGTGATCCAGATCATCGCCGAAGTCGTGCGCGCCTATGTCGATTTGCGAACCGCGCAAAGCCTGCGCGCCAATGCTGCGGCGGACGCGGCGGCGCAGGGCGAGTTGGCGCGCCTGGTCGGCGATCGCCTCCGCGTCGGACTGGCGTCGCGCGCCGATCTCGTGCGCGCCGAGGCACAGGCGCGCGGCAGCGCGGCGAGCGTGCCGCAATATGGTGCCGATGCCGATGCTGCGGCGTTCCGGCTGGCGTTGCTCCTCGGGCAGCCGCCTGAAACCGTCTACGCCCGGCTGCGGATTCCGGCTGCCCTGCCGTCGATCGATCGGGCCGTTCATGCGGGGCTACGCTCGGACCTGCTTCGCCGGCGCCCCGATATCCGGCGCGCCGAGCGCGAACTGGCAGCAGCGACCGCCGACGTCGGAATCGCGACCGCTGAATTGTTTCCGCGTTTCTCGCTCCTCGGCGGGGTTGGGTTCCAGGCGCGCGACGTCGGCGATCTGTTTTCGGGCGACAGTCTGCGCTTTCAGGTTGGGCCCTCGCTTCGCTGGCCGATTTTTTCCGGTGGACGCATCCGTGCCCAGATTCGCGCCGCCGACGCGCGCGCCGACGCCGCGCTGGTCCGCTACGAGCGCGCTGTCCTTGCCGCGCTTTCGGACAGCGAGACCGCAATCAACCGTTATGCGGCGGCAGGCGAGACTCGCGTCGAACGCGATGCGGCGCGCGCGGCTGCGAGTGAGGGGGTCGATCTGGTTCGGGGGCGCTATCGCGCCGGTGAAGATGATCTGACCGCGCTTTTGCAAGCGCAACTCGCGAAGAGCGCGGCCAAGCGGCTGGAAATCCAGGCGCGTAGTGCCGAGTTGCAGCAGTTCGCGGCGCTTTACAAAGCGCTCGGCGGCGGATGGGAAGTCGCCGAAAATGAGGCGAAACGCTGATCCATGAGCTTATACCTTGGCACAGATGCCGCCGCCTGCGCGCGGCGATAACGTCCTGCTGCCGGGAAGGGGTCGCAGATGGTCAAGAATGTTAGGAGCCGTCCCATCGCCATTGTCCTTTGCGCCCCGTTCGCGGGATTGCTCACGGCATGGATCGGCGAAGCCGCAGGACTGCTCGCGCCGCTCACCGCGCTGCTGCTCGCCACATTGTGCGTCGGTGCGATCATGGGCTGCGCGCCTGCTGTAATTGCCTATCGCGGGCTGGTCATTTTCACCTCGCAACGCGTAACGGCGGATACGCCCACAGTCGCCAGCCCGTGAGGACGGAGCGCCGCGCGGCGATCCTTGCCGTGGCCGCGCGGCATTTTCTGGAGCAGGGCTTTTCGGGCACCACGATGTCGTCGATCGCAGCGGACGTCGGCGGTTCGAAAGGGACATTGTGGCAGTATTTTCGTTCAAAAGAGGTCTTGTTCGAGGCCTTCGTCGATGCGGCGACCGAGCGGTTGCACTGCGATGCCCTGGCGCGGCTTTCGGAACTGGGCGATCCGCTTGCCGTGCTGCGATCCTTTGTTCTTGAAGTGGTCGACGTCCTGCGGTCGGACGAATGCCTTCGCGTTCAACGCGAGGTCGGGGCTCAGGCGATCCGTCTTCCCAAAGTCGCGGCCATGCTTCATTACCGGCTCGTTGGCGGCCTTGAGGCGCCGCTATCGGCGTTTTTTGCAGCGCACATGGCCAGCGGCGCGCTGTGCGGCGACGACCCCGCCGAAGCCGCCTGGCTCGCGCTCGCGCTGTGCCTTGGTTTCGACCATCGCCGCCTTCTGTGGCGCGATGAAAAGCTTACCGGTCCGGAAGCCGCAGCATGCGCTGACCGGGTGATGTCGATCCTTGAGCGGTTGTACGGTTGCCGAACCGATGCGTTGGTCGTTTAGCTGACAATGGCGGTCGGGTCGGGCGCTACTGCGGCCAGCCGGACCGAGACGATCGCGCAGTCGATCGCGCCCGCGAGCGAGCAGCGCGATGCGGTGAAATCGAGCCAGCCCTCGGCTGCAGCGAGCTGACCCGTCGCCAGGAGCGCGTCGATGCCGCGCTGGTCACGCGTCGGTTGGTCCGCGAGGCCTGCGAGGAGCGGACGACCGGCGGCGTGCTCCACCAGCAGCATCAAACTGTCGAAGCTTGCCGCCATCATGAAGAATCCGAGCGGCGCAAACAGGCGATGGAGTGCCGGACCGCCGGGCAGCGAGCATTGCCGGGCACCGCACCAGCGTCGGGTCGCCTGCACGACCAGTGCGGTGGACAGCACCGGCTGGGCGTGCGGCGCGACCCCGCCGGCCTTCATTCGGCGGTCCAGCCGCCGTCGATGGCGATGTTGGCGCCGGTGATCTGCGCCGCGGAATCCGAGCAGAGGAACAGCGCCACGGCCGCAACCTCATCGGGCTGGACAAACGCCTTGGTCGGTTGGGCGGCGAGCAGCACGTCGTTCATGACCTCCTCGCGCGTCATGCCGCGCGCTTTCATCGTATCGGGTATCTGCTTTTCCACGAGCGGCGTCCACACATAGCCGGGACTGATGCAGTTGGCGGTGATGCCCGAGGTCGCAAGTTCGAGCGCGGCTGTCTTGGTGAGTCCGGCCAGCCCGTGCTTGGCGGCCACATAGGCGCTTTTGAAAGGCGAGGCGGTCATGGAATGCGCGGAGGCGGTCGAGATGATCCGGCCCCATTTGCGCCTTTTCATGCCCGGCACGACGGCGCGGATTGCGTGGAACGCCGACGACAGGTCGATAGCGATGATCTGGTCCCATTTCTCGCCCGGAAATTCCTCGATCGGCGCGACATATTGGACACCGGCATTGTTAATGAGGATGTCGATACCGCCCAGGCGCGTTTCGGCTTCCGCGATCATCGCGGCGATCTCGCCGGGCCGCGTCATGTCGGCTTCGAGGTACAGCGCCCTGATATCATGCTGCGCTTCGAGCGCCGCGCGTTCGGTTTCGATCGCATCGGCATCGCCGAGGCCATTGATCACAATGTTAGCGCCCGCGGCCGCTAGCGTGCGAGCATAAGCCAGCCCGATGCCGCTCGTCGATCCCGTGATGACGGCCGTCTTGCCTTTCAAAATCATGTCATTCTCCAGTTGGAATTACAAAAGCACGGCTCTCAGGCCGATTCTTCGCGGTGCACGTCATGAACGACGATGCATTCGTCGTTGAGTAGCGGTTCAAGCCACTGGCGGTGGTGCAGCGTCTTGCGCGTATCCTCGCAGCCGGCGGCGATATGCTCGCGCATCGAGACCGCCGAGAACTCATAGTCCTTGGCCTGGCTCTCGTAGGTTTTCTGCTGATAGATGAGATGGATGATGTTGACCGACGCCGGCGCGCTCGTCCGTTCAAGCTGGATCTTTTCGAGCGGCGTGAGCTGATCGGGCGGCACGCGTTTCAACGCTTCGCGCAGCTGGAGCTTGAGATCGTGGATGTGCCGGTAGCTGTCGGTATTCTGCCGGGTGCGGCTGGAATAGAGGATGTCTTTCTGGCGCGTCAGCACATCGTCCATGTCGCGCGGCAGCATGCCGCGTGCCGAGAAAAGATCGACCTGGAAGACCAGCGATCGCATTTCCTCTTCCTGCGCGAGCAGGTGCTGGAGCGGCGTGTTCGACACGAGGCCGCCGTCCCAATAATCTTCGCCGTCGATCTTGACCGCCGGTAGCCCGGGAGGAAGCGCGCCGCTCGCCATCACATGCTCGGGACCGAGGCGCATGTTGGCGCTGTCGAAGAAGGTCAGGTTGCCGGTGCGGACCTTGAC
>JAURVS010000335.1 GCA_030655355.1 Sphingopyxis sp. | reverse complement strand
GTGCTCGTCGAACTGACTCCCTATGACCTGACCAAGGGTCGGATCACCTATCGCTTCAAGTGAGCGGCGCGGCGAACATTCCCGCGCCGACGCCGGCCCTTGTGCTGGCGTCTTCCTCGCCGCGTCGGCGTGAACTGCTGGCACGCATTGGCGTGATGCCGGCGCGTATCGCGTCACCCGATATCGATGAAACGCCGCTGAAGGGCGAATTGCCGCGCGATTATGTCGGGCGGCTCGCCAAGGCTAAGGCGCTCGCGGTCGAGCGCGCTGCAGATGAAGTCGTGCTCGCGGGCGATACGACGGTCGCGGTCGGACGGCGTATCCTTGAAAAGCCGATCGACGAGGCCGATTTGCGCCGGATGCTCGCGTTGCTGTCGGGGCGCCGCCATCATGTCTATTCGGGGCTCTGCGTCGTCGGCACCGACGGCCGGGCGCGGGTGCGCGTCGTTGATACCGTCGTGGCGTTCAAGGTGCTGAGCGCTGCCGAGATCGACTGGTATGTCGAATCGGGCGAGGGCATGGGCAAGGCGGGCGGCTATGCAATCCAGGGGCGCGCCGAAACCTTTGTGCGCTTTCTGTCGGGAAGCTATTCGAACGTCGTCGGATTGCCGATGTTCGAAACCGGCGTGCTACTGGGCAGCGTGGGAATAGCTCTTGGCTGAATGGCTGTACGAAGCCGGGATCGGCGAGACGCGGGCGGCGCTGGTCGAGGACGACCAAATCATCGAGATACGGATCGAACGCGAAGGCGAGGGGCCGCGGCTTGGCGCCATCGTTGCCGCGCGGCTGATCGAAGGGGGCAAGGCGCCGATCGTGGCGCTCGACGGGCCGGGTGAGTTTGTGGCGACGCTGGCCGCGCTTCCGCCCGCTACGTCGATCGGCGCGCGGCTGACGGTCGAGATTACGCGGATGGCGCTGCGCGAGCGCGGCCGCGACAAGCCGGCGCGGGCGCGGCTGGCAGAGCCGGGCACTGCGCTTGGCGAGGGCCCCGATTTGCGGGCGCGGATCGCGGCGTCGGGACTCGCGGTCACTGAGGTCCGGGCGACGGGACCCGACCTGCTCGAACAGGCGGGGTGGTCCGAGGCGATCGATTGCGTGCGCTCGGGACATTGGCCGTTCGCAGGCGGAGCGCTGTGGGTCGACGCGACGCCCGCGATGGTGCTGATCGATATCGACGGCGAGGGCGATATGCTCGCGCTCGCCAAGGCGGGCGCGAGGGCGGCGGCGGAGGTGATCCGTCGCTGCGACATTGGCGGATCGATCGGGATCGATTTTCCGTCGCTGCCCGATCGGCCGGGGCGTCGGGCGGTCGATGACGCGATCGATGCAGCCTTGGTGCAACCGTTCGAGCGCACCGCGGTGAATGGGTTCGGGCTGATGCAGATCATCCGTCGCCGTGATCGTCCGTCGCTGATCGAACAGATTCGGCTCGATGCTGTCGCTACCGACGCCGCGATGCTGTTGCGGCAGGCCGAGCGCGCGGCCGGAACAGGCGTGTTGACGCTGACTGCGCGCGGCGGTGTGATCGATTATATTGCGGCGCACCCAGACTGGATTGACGCGCTCCAGAATCGCACCGGCCGCGCCGTCCGTCTGGTGACGGACCCTGCCATGAAAGGAACGGGCCATGCCCAATAAAGCGCCGCGTTGTCCGCTCTGCGGAAAAGCGCGCGAACCCGAGTTCAAACCCTTTTGCAGCCGTGGCTGCCGCGACCGTGACCTTTTGACCTGGTTCGGCGAAGGTTATCGCGTGCCTGCCGATCAGGCGCCCGACGGCACCGCCGATGACGATCGTTTCGACGAAGGCTGACGCCGAATTGAAGCGTCAGAAAGCCTCTGGACAGGACAGAAAGCCCTGCCTATAGCCGCCGCTCGCCAGCGCGATCGTCCGATCGCCGCGGCCTTGCCCGGGTAGCTCAGTTGGTAGAGCATGCGACTGAAAATCGCAGTGTCGGCGGTTCGAACCCGTCCCCGGGCACCACTATCCTCCTCCCGTAGATTTCTGCCCGCCGCGATCGCTTTGGATGGCGTTGCGTAAGTGGCGATGCGCCGGGTCGGAGTGGCTAAGTTCGGTCCATCGCTATCAGACGTGCGGTGATATCGACATCGCCGACCCAATGTGACCGGATCGCACGCAGCAACCCGGCGTCGCCCCACCGTTCCTTGCGCTCTTCGGCCTCACCGAGAATCGCGAGCAGACTTTGCTTGTCGCGTGCGACCGAAGCGATGAAGGCTGACCAGGCACGCGTCCGGCTCTCGCCGCTCGCGTCGTCGGCGCGAGCGAAATCGAGCAAGACCTGGCTTGCCCGTTGCGGACTGTCGGACAGCGCCTGCGAAACAAGCGCGACGCGGCGCCGTAGCGTGGCATTTTGCCGGAGATCGGCGACCCGGCGCTGAGCCGCAACATAAGCGACATAATCCCCCTCGGCGAGATGCATGACCGCGAGGCAATCGTGGATCACTGCAAAATCGGGATGGCGCCGCGCCAGATCGGTCAGTGCAGCAAAGGCTTCGTCGCGTTGACCGGCCGACCATTGCGCCCAGGCCAGATCGGTCTGAATCGGGATCGAACCCGGCGCCATCGCGCGCGCCTGACGCAAGTGCTGGAGCGCCTTGGCGCTATCGCCATGGTCGGCGAGGATATTGCCGTACCAGAAATGGCCGGTCGCATCGTTCGGGGCGAGGGCGATCGCTTGCTCGAAATATTCGCGCGCAGCGGCGAAGTCCTGATCCCACCAATAGGCGACAAAGCCATTCATGCGGTGCGCCGATGCCATCGACGGCGACAGGCGCAACGCCTCGCGCGCCGCCGCCCGGGCTTCGGGGAAAGCCTGACGGTCACCGCGGCTGCCGAATTCGCGCGACAGAATCAGCGCCTCGGCCAAGGCCGCATAGCCGGGACCATAGCCGGGGTCGCGGCGCGTGACGCTGCGGAGCAACTCAATCGACCGCTCGATCGATTGCGCCTCGCGGTCGGCCAGCAGGTCGCGGCCTTTAAGGAAATTGTCGGCGGTCGCCGGATCACGCGGCAAGATGATCGCGCGTGTTTCGGCGGGTGCGGGCGGGATAACCCAAGGCGTAGCAAGCCAGACGGCGCCGACCGCGCCGAACGCCGCAAGGCCCATTACGGCAGCCCTGTATTTGCCGGGCCTTGCCGAAACAGCGATGATCGCTGGCGTCCCGGTTTCGGCTGCCGGCGGGGCGAGGCCCTCGCTGCCACGAGCCCATAGATCGAGTTCGTGGCGGAGCGCGTAGACGGTGGCGGTCTTGCCACCGGGAAAACGATGGACCGGAAGGTCGCGGTCGCGCGCCCAACGGATCGCGGTTGTCCGGTCGCGTCCGAAATAGGCCCCGATCGACTTCCAGCCGTCGATCCGGTCGGCGGCCCTGCTTCCTGAGGTCATGGCAGAGGGAGGAAAATGTCGCGTGCGATTTGCAGATGCATGATCTTTACCCCATCCTTTCTTGCGCTGGCGGACGCCAAGGATCGATCGAGGGGGGACCTATCCGATCGCGCTGCGACCGGCATCCATCATTTGTTTAGGCGGGACGCGTTGGTGCAATGAAGCGATGCGCGAGCAGGCAAAGGTCTGGAAAACCGCGCGTTCCCGTCTTCGCATAGATGCGGTGAAGGTGGCTGCGTGCGGTGGCGCTGGCGATCCCGAGCCGGTCCGGCGACCCCGACATGTCGCCATGGCTGAGCACATCTTCGAGCACGCGCGCTTCGCCCTGCGTCAGTCCATGTGTCGACGCGATGGCGTCGTAGGCAAGGCCCCAGCGCCGATCGACCGCGGTCACGCTGACCGCATAGGCCGCGCCCGCGCCCTCGCTCAGATCGCCATAAGGATTGCGTGCGAGTGGCTGACACGAAATCAGTAAGCGGACGGCCTGTTTGCCGAAGGTAAATTGGTGGAGCGCTGGCGCCCCGGCGTGCATCTTCCGCGCGAGCGCCCGGCCAAAGGGCGAGCGGCTCGCTGCTTCGACCGAAGCAAAACCAGTCATCCGGCTAATCTCGGGTCCAAGGTCGAGTATGCTGCCGTCGTCGCCAAGGAGGATAAGACCGTCGCGGGCGCCGACCGCGGCGTCGCGATACACCGCCATCAGGTCGGCCTGACGCACGCGATAGCTCGACAGAAAGACGGCGCGCCGCAAATGCGGCACCAGTTCGCGCATCGCTTCAATATCGGGATCGGTAAAGGGCAGTGCGTCGCCGGTGCGCAGAACCGCAATTGTCGCCATGACGCCATCACGCTTGATCAGGTTCACAGCCATATTGTCGACGATCCGCTGTGGCGCGATGTATTCACGGTAAAAGCGGCTTGCCTGAACCTCAGGCGATTGCAGGAGGGCATGGACCGCGCGCGGCTCGCCCTCGGGCACCGCCATCAGCGCGGGGCGCAAAATGTCGATTTCGGCATAGGTTTCGACATAGGCCTGCAGATAGGCCGGGTCATTGCCGAACTCCGCCTGAAAACCGGCGTGGCTTGCTTCGTTGACCCAGCCAAGAAAGCCTGCCTGCGCCCTGAAATGCGATGCGATTTGCCGCAAAAGGTCAGGGAACAACTGCTCGTCGAAAGCAGCGTCATAGATGGTTTGGACGGGAAACACGCTCTGCCTATGCCGTTTCGATCGCGGGCGCGCAAATCCAAACCCGGCCCCCGCCGCCAGACGGGGGCCGGGCCGGGATCAGAAGGCGATCCGCAGCCCCGCTTTGACGCTGTGATCTTGCCCCGCCGACCCAAGCACACCGTCATAGGCGACGGAGACCTTTGCGCGTTCGCTCAGTTCGAACTGCGCGTCGAGCGTCGCCACTCCGGCGTTGCGCGAGCGCGGCGCGCCGATGACGGTGAAGTCCGGGCCGCCCGCAAAGCGCATCGTGCTGGCGGGGGTCAGGCCGCCAAAGCCATGTTGCCAGGCGATCGTGCCGCCGACCGAAAAGGCTCCCGCCCGTCCGGTCGAGAAGCGGGCGCCAAGGGACGAGAGGGTCGCGTTCTCGTCGGTCTTGGCGCCCGCCACCGCCGCGCTGCCGCCAGTTTCAGCGAACGCGTCGGTATCGGCGCGCAGGGCGACGATCTGGGCAAAAGGTTCGATATGGCCGCTGCCAAGCGGCACGCGATAACCAAGGTCGGCAAAGCCGTGGAGGAGTGAGCCGTCATAGCCGGCGCTCAGTTGTTGACCGATGCCGGGGAAGGCAGTGTTCCGGTCGGTGTCGATGCTTGCCGACGCGTAACCGCCGCCGAGTTTTAGCGCGATGCCGCCCAAATCCACTCCTGCATAGCCGAGAAGATGCCAGCTTTTCAGTGTGGCACTGCTGCTGCGCGCCGACACGTCGAGGTCGGTTTCCAGATAGCCGCCGGCGACGCCGATGATCGCCGTTTCGCCGAGCGCGAGGTCGGCGCCGATCACGCCGCCGATGGTCTTGCGGTCGAGATCGGCTACGCCGTCGCGGCCGTCGCTGTTGCCCCAGTTGCCGAACGCCTGTCCCCACACAGCGCCGCCGGTCCCACCATCGAGCCGTTCGAGCACCGCATGGCGCGGAAGGCGGCTTTCCTCGATCATCGCAGTGCGTACGCCGGGATGGATTTCACCCGACAGCGAGTCAAATGCCGCCCGCGCAACCGCGTCGGTCGGGAGCAACAATGCCGCCTGCGACAGCGCATTGGTCGCGGCGAGTCCATCGAGCGCGCCGCCGACCGCGGTCTGGTTCGGCGTGGCCCCTGCGGCGGCAAAAGCACGCAAGCGCGATAGCTCGACGAAAATCGAGGTGTCGGTCTGTCCCTGTCGATAGCCGAGGAAGGCCGACTGCAATTCGTCGGCGAAGGTGAAGCTTCCCGTCACGCCGCCAGCGGATTCGAGGATTGTATAACGCGTGCCGATAACCAGCGGCTGCGGGTTGCTGACTTGCAGCAGCGCGCCGGCTTCTATCGTCGTCGCGCCATCGGCGATGAAGCGGTCTGACCCGGTTCCGCCCACATCGACCGCCAGCACCGATCCAGCGCCAAAGGTTGCATCGCCGCTGGTCTGGACGATATCGCCAAAGCCCCCATCGGCCATGGTGATGGTCCCCTGATTGGTGAGCGTCTCCAGCCCCGAATAGCTTGTGATCTCTGCAGCGCCGCCGACAATGCCTCCGAGCAGGCGGCCGCCTGCAAGATTGAGCAGCACGTCATCCTCGCCGCCGAACACGCTGGTCCCGCCGATGCTGTTCCAGCTGTTAGCGTTGGTAAGGCGATGGCTCGCCGCGCCGTCAGCGACTTCGGCGATAGCAAAGCCGCTGCGCGCGGCGGAGCGGACGCGCAATTCGCGGCCCGGTTCTTCGGGTTCGGGCTCGGGAACGACGATTCCGGCGTCGAGCCGGACGGTGCCGAGCAGGATACCATTGTTGAGAATGTCGACCGGACCGCCAACCGCCTGGATCGCAAGGTCGGCCGACGCGCCCGTGCGGTTGCTAATCGTCCCCGCGTTGGTGAGGTTAAACGTCGCACCCCCGTCGGCAGCGGCATCGATCGCCGCAATGCCGCCTTCGATGGTGCCGCGCGTGACCAGTTCCGTGCCGCCAAGGCCGCGGGTCTGGACCGACACACCAAAGTCCCCGCCGGTCGCGTTATTGATGTCGACGAAGAGACTGCCAGTCGCGCCCTCGGTGGTGGTTGCGCGCACGCCGCTCGCGCCGCCCGTTGCTGTGCCGCGCGAGATGAGGCGCGCCTCACTCGTGCCCGCGTAGCTTGTTGTCACGCCATTGCGCGTGCCGCTGCTATTGTTGATGTCGAGCAGGATCGGCCCCGCATTGCCGACGAATAGGCCGTCGCCGCCGGTGCCCGTCAATGTGCCAGTGGCCGTCAGGTCGATGCTTGCTTCGTCGCTGGCCGTCGAGATGACGACGCCATTAAAGCCGGTAGCATTGACCAGATCGGCATCGATCGCGCCGCGCGAGAAGATGCTGAGACCTGCGCTGACCGGACCCGACAAGGTTCCCGTTGATTTAATGCTCGTCCGACCGGTGCCTTGCATCGTCAGCGATACACCGCTTTCGTCGCCGCTGACATCGCCTAACGATATGTCGGTTTCACCAATGCTGTCGTTGGGTCGGAAGATCCGGACGCCATCGCGTCCTGCGGTCACCGGCCCTTTCACGGTCAACTCGGCATCGGCATTGAGCCCCGCATTGATGAAGATGCCGTCCGTCGCGCCCTCGACCGCGACCAGATCGACGTCGATCGCACCGGCCGCCGCGCCGACGGTCAAGTCGACGCCGCGGCCATCGCGTCCCTTGACCAGACCAGTCGCGATAAGCGTCGTCGTGCCGACGCCAGCGTTATTGATCATGATCCCCGCGCGGCCTTCGACCCCGGTTGCGTTGATCAGAATGTTGCGCGCGGTTGCGCCGTTGACGGCGTTGATTCCGTTTCCGCTCTGTACGCTCGCTTCGGGGTTCACATTGTTGCTGGTCAACTGCCCGCGCGCGACAATGGTCGTGTCGCCCCGGCCCAGATTCTGCAGGGTGATGCTCGTCGCGCCGCTGGTAACAGCGCCGTTGGTCGTGACGCTGAGATCGGTTGCGCTGGCTTCATTGGTTGCGGTGATGCCCTGTCTGCCCGCAACGTCGATCACGCCGTTCACCGTGATGCTCGTCGACCCGGTCCCGCGGTTTGTGCTGTTGATGCCGCCGCCGACGCCGCCGATATTGTTGGCGTTGATCACGATATCGCGCCCGGCGCCCGTGATACTGTTGAACGCCGAAATTCCGAAGCCGGCCACGACCGTCCCCGAAGCGGTGCCGGTTGATGTGATGCGAATTGATCCGTTGCCGCCGCGATTTTCGGCGCCGACACCGATTTCGCCCGAGCCGTTGTTCGACAGAATTTCGATGTCATCGTTCAGACTGGCGCCGAGGTTGGCAACCGCAAGCGCCGAAATGCCCCGCGTGCCGCCGTTGACGGTGCCGGTGGACTCGATGCGGATCCCGCCGTTCCCCAGATTGTTCACGAGGATGCCGCGGTTGGTTCCTGTGATGTTGCCCGCGGTGCGGACCGACACGAGTCCGGCGCCGCCATTGTTGACGATCAACAGCCCATCACCGCCGCGCCCGGTCAGCCCCGACGCATTCGCATCGTCATAGCCGACCGCGCCGACCCCGCGGATATTGAGTGCGGTGGTGCCGCTATCGACCGAAAAACCGGGAGTGGTCGTGACATTCACGCTGCCGCCGACATCGACATTTTGCGCCGCGCCATTTTCGCCCGAGCAGATTGCAGTGCTGCCGGGCTGGATTGCGCATTGCGCCATCACGGGCGATGCGCCGAGCAGCGCGGCACCGGCCGACGCCGACAAGAGGCCGGCGCGCAAAGAGAGGCGGCTGCGCTGCAGGGTGGAGATATTGCTGGTCATCGGATCAAACCTCAAGGCTGGAAGGCTAAGGATTGATCGGCCATTCGGAGCAGTATGTGCCCCGGCCCGATCGAGGCAGCTTGTGCCTGTCGCGGCGCACCGACACCAAGTTGCAACCTGTTGCATCCGGTGGTTTCATGTTGCGAAGTTGCTGAAATCAGGCGGCGATGTCTGCCACTTGCCGTTTCGGGGGCTGCGATGCATCATCGCGGCATGACCAAATATCTCATTTCCTTCCCGAGCGAGGCGATGGTGCTCTCCGACGAAGAGTTCCCGCTTGTCGTTGCGGCGTCGCATCTGGTGATCGAGGAAGCGAAGGCTGCGGGCGTGTATGTTTTTGGCGGCGGCATCAATGAAGAGGTCGCGCCGGTGCTTGTCTCGGGCGATGCCGCGGTATCGTCCGAAATCTATCCGGGCAGCCATCTCGACGGCGGCTTCACGATCCTTGAGTTGCCGAACCGCGAAGAGGCGGTGGCGTGGGCGCGAAGGATCGCGGTGGCTTGCCGCTGCGCCCAGGAACTCCGCGAATTCATGTATGATCCCGCGAGCTAGACGCGCATTGGCAGCACCCAACATTATTCGGGTTGCGGCCGGAGCGGATTCTCCTGATGACTTCTAGTGGGCGGAGCGGGGCGCTCGAGCATGACAGTCAAACATAATGTTCTGATCGTTGACGATCACATCATTACCCAGAGCGGACTACGGTTTCTGTTCGGGTCGCTCGATCGCTATGCGGTGGTCGGGGCGCTCGATCGCGGTTCGACGGTCAATGCCTTCGTCCAGTCGCAGCCGGTCGACCTTGTCATCCTCGACCTCAACCTGCCCGACGTTCGAGGGATCAATGTCCTCGCCGAAATCGTCGGGTCGCGCGACATGACGGTGATCATCCTGACCGGCGAGACGCATCTCAACGAAATCCATTCGGCGCTGAAGCTTGGCGCGCGCGCGGTCGTGAGCAAATCCGATCCGCTCGATCATATCGTCGCCGCCTGCGATGCGGCGCTCGCGGGCGAAATCTATATCTCGCCGCTCATCGGCGAAGCGCTCGGCAAGTTTCAGCAGCCGCCGGTTGCCCTGTCATCGCGCCAGATGGCGATCCTTCACTATCTGGCGCAGGGTGAGACGAACAAGGAGATCGCCTATCGGCTGGCGATCGCGCCGCCGACGGTGTCGTTCCACATCGCCGAACTGCGGCGCAAGCTCGACGTCACGCATAATCGCAAGATCGTCGACCGCGCGAATGAACTAAACCTGCTCTGACGCGCCGCCGAGCAGCGGGTGCAGCAGCAGCTCACTGCACGGCGGCTTGATGACGACCATCGCCACAATTTCGCTAAGGCGCCCGCGCGTCACGGTTGAATCGTCATAGGTCAGCGCGATGATCCGCTCCTTCGCGGCTCCGTCTGCTATCAGTCCCTGTTCGAAGCGTGCGCGGTCGTCGAAGTCGAGCAGCGTCCAGCCTTCGAGCGTCGCGCGCAGGTCGTCGGTCGACACCGGTGTGACGGAGGGGAAGGCAGCGGGGAGCGTGATGCGGATTTGGGTACCACTCGTCCCCGAGGACAATATTTCGAGCGATCCGCGCAAAGTTTCGATGATCCGCCGCGCCGAACCGAAGCCCGATCCCGTGCCGGGCGTCGTTTCGTCAGCGCGGATTCGCGTGGCGGTGCCGTCATTCAGCGCCGTGACGACGCCGGGCGGCATGCCGCTCCCGCTGTCGCAAATCTTGATGACCGCTTGGCCAGATTCCAGTCCAAGCGTGATGCTCGCGCCGCCCGTCTCGGTATATTTATAGCTGTTGCTCAGCAGGTTCGCGAGTGCGCGCATCAGCAAGGGCTTGTCCGAAATGATCGTGACCTCGCCATTGACGTGAACGTCGAGCGCCAGCTTCTTGCTGGCGAACACGGTCTTGAACATCATCGACAGCGGCTCGACGAGCGCCTGCGCGCGAAAGCTGCTGAGCGCGACGAAGCCAGAGTCGCCAGCGGCGATGTTGGCGCCTGAAATCGTCGTCGATACGATCTCGTTCAGATAGTCGGAGGAGCTTTCGAGCATATCGATGAGTTCGCTATCAGTGCCCGACCGGTCTTGCCGCTTGAGCACCGCGATTGCGCTGTTGAGCGCGAGGATCACTTGGCGGCTGTCGTGACCTGATGCGTGGAGCAGCGCGTTCTGGCTGTTGACGGTTTCGAGTGCGAAGGCTTTTTCCTCGGCGTGTCGCTTCGACTGTTCGCTGATCTCGAGCTGTTCGATCAACGAGCGCGCATAATTGGCATCGGCCGCCAATTTGTCGCTCTGGATCTTCTTGAGGTTCAGCCCGAGGGCAAGTGTGACCATCACCGATTCGAACAGGCCGACCGGTCCGGAAAGGTGCCAATTGACCGGCATCCAGGCGAAGATTCCCATCGAGGCGATCGCCGAATAGATGATGAACAGCGCCAGGCTGGCCCAGCCGACGAAGAGCGGCCAGAGCTGGAAGCCGAGCTGTTTCATTGCGGCATAGCCGACGAACGGAAGAAACAACGACACGGCGATCGTCACGAGCCAGCCCGACAGGTGCAGGAAAAAGCGGACTTCGGCGGGATAGAGGGCAAGCCCCGGTTGCAGCAGCATGATTGTGAGCGCGAAGAGGATAAGCCCTTTCAGCGCAATATCGCGTTTGGGGAAATTGGCCGCCGTGTTGACGAAGCTTCGGCAGAATTGCGCCATCGCGCCGGCAAAGCCGCATTTGAAGAAATCCTCCACGGCGACCCCGGCGAGCGGTTTGTCGTAGAGGAAGAATATCGTGAAATAGCCCTCGGAATGAACGGTGTTCAGCGCAAAAAAAGCCTCTGCAACCGCGAGCCAGAGGAACTCCTTGAAACCGGTGATGGAGAAGAAGAGGAAATTGAGGAGCAGCAACGTGAACGCGCCGACGACGACGCCCGACACCATCGAGATGTTGACGCGCCGTTCCTTGAAGAAGGTCCCATAGCTGTTGATCTTGAGCGGCATGAAAGTCGAATTTTCGGACAGAAATTCGATCAGGATCAGCTTCTCTTGCGCCGGATCGAGCAGAAGTTCGGTGCTGAACGCCTGATAGGTGCCCAAATTTTTACGGGCGTCTTGCGGGTCGGTGCCGTCGACGATCAAGTTGAGCTTCGCACCCTCGGCCTCGTAAAGCCGAAAATGCGTCAGTGATCCGCGCCCTGTCGTCAGGATCCAGCTTCCCTGTTCGGGGCCGGCGTTGCGAACCTTCAGCAGCACCGCTGTTTGTGTGCCCGGGGGGCCAAAATGGATCGTCGGCCCTTCGATGCTTTCGAGCGGACCGTCGAGAAGCGGCTTCAACTCGGGGACGTCGGTGTTGCCCGGCTGTCGCGTGAAGCGGACAAAGGGAGCGAGTGACGGTGCGTCTTTGCCCGCATGGAGTTCGAGGACGGGTATTTCGGTCGCCGCGGCGGGCGCCGTGTGCGCGAATGAAACAAGGATGCAGGTCAGAAAAGCGAACAGGATTTTCATGGACGGTCCCCGTCACCGGACGAGGGATCGATGCACATGATCGCGCCCGACAGGCGGCGCGCTAAATCCCCACACCCCATCCGCTTGCCGCGTCCACCCCCCGGTGATTCTTCCGCCGTAACGGCGTGACGCGCTCCGGTGCAAGGCCCGTTCGAACGGTCCGTCGCAAATTTACCCCAAATTACATTGGGTAGACGGTGAGAGGGTGGGGGCTTAGGCGATGATCAACGTCGAGGATGCTGATCTTTCGGCCGGGGGATAAATAGAGTTCGGGTGGGGGGACCAGCCGGGGAGTAGTGGCTCTCCGGTAACTTTCTTATCCGCCTGTCATGCTGCGCGTATCGCCTTCTGGTCTAGCGACCCGATCAGAAGCCGGCTCACGCAGTTGAGGCCGAGGCGAATTCCATCGCCTCGGCCTCATCTTTTTCCAACAGCAATCTGCGTTCATCGCGACCGCCAAGCTGTTGCTGGGCGTCGGCGTCAACGACGAAGAATTTAGGTTTTCAGACGATCCGGAAGCAGATGCTGCGGCTGAACGCCGCGGCTTGCGAGCGCCTCGGGCCAGGGAAGGCCAAACATCAGCGCCTCGGTCGCCATCGCCATCGCCGGTGCGGTCTGCAGGCCATATCCGCCTTGTCCCGCTAACCAGAAGAAATTCGGGCAGTCGGTCGCAAAACCCGCCGTTGGAACCTTGTCTGCCGTGAATGTCCGCAATCCCGCCCAGCGCGCGCTGATGCGGTCGACCTTCAGGCTCGTCGCTTCCTCGACGCGCCAGGCGGCGAGCGCCATTTCATATTCCTCGGGCTGCACGTCGCATGGCGGTGACGGCGTCGTATCCATCGGCGAGGCGAGCAGGCGTCCGGCATCGGGCAACATATAGAAGCCATCATCCTGAACGGTCTTGGTGAAGGGCCACGCCGCGACATCAAGCCCTGCTGGCGGTGCGAACCCGATGATCGTGCGACGCAGCGGCTGGAGCCCGAGCGGTTTGACCCCCGCGAGAAAAGCGATCTCATCGGCCCATGCTCCGCCGGCGTTGACGATCGTTTTCGCGAACAGTCGCTCGCCTCCCGCATCGCAGTCCCATCCGCCTTCGGCGCGGCTGATCGCGGTAACCGTTGCGTCGAAAATGATCGTCCCGCCTGTATGGCGAAAGGCGCGGGCGTTCGTCTGCAGCAACGCATCGGCATCGAGCTTGCGCCCGCCTGTATCGATCACTCCCGCAACAATGCCACCCGTTCCCGTCTTGAGCACGGGAACCAAATCGAGCATGTCGCGCTCGCTGGCGCGAAAGACGGTGCTGGTAAAACGGTCCATTTCGGCGTGAAGCGCCTCGAGTTGCGGCACCATCGCCGCCTCGGCAATGAACAGCGCGGGCTTACTGGCCCATAACGCGGTGTCGCCATATTCGGCGGGCGGCGCAGCAAAAAAGTCGCTGCTGGCCGCCGTCATGCCGCGCACCGCGTCTTCGCCGATACCGAAATGATAGAATGTCG
>JAURVS010000333.1 GCA_030655355.1 Sphingopyxis sp. | reverse complement strand
CCCAATCCCGCCGAAATTCCCGCTCCAGCCAGCTATCGCTGGACGCCCAGGCTCCAGCGCGATTTCCTCGAAAATCTCGCGGCGACCGGCTCGGTCAAGATTGCCTGTGCGATGGTGTGCATGTCGACCGCCGCCGCGTATCAGCTCAAACAAAGGCCGCAAGGCAAGGCGTTCGCGCTGGGCTGGGCAGCGGCTGTGCTGATCGCGCGTGGGCGGCTTGCCGACGAATTGCTCGACCGCGCGATCTGGGGGATCGATGAAATCATCGAGCGCGACGGCCGCGACGCGCATATCACCCACATCAAACGCAAGCGCCAGAACCCCAGTCTCGGCCTTGCGATGCTCGCCCGGCTCGACCGCATGGCTGATATTCGGGCGCGCGCGGGCGAGGACATGTTCGCTCAGATCATCGCCGGGGACTGGACCGGCTTTCTCGCCCTGTTCGACATCGATGCGCAAAACCCCGAAGCCGAAGGTCATGCGGCGGCGCTCGCGGTATGGCTCGCGGCGCGCGACAACCGCGCCAACCCGCTCGCCAGCCTGTGGCGCGGAACCGCAATCGCGGATCAAGTTGCGCAGTTTTCCGCCGATCATGCGGTCGAAGAGGATGCCGGACCAAGCGCCGAAGAGGCGTCCGAAGCGATGACGATCTGGCGCGACGTCGAAGCCGATGAATGGCGCACCAACTTCCCGCCGCCGGACGATTATGTCGGGATCGAGGAAGGCGAGTTTGGCGACGAAGGCTATGAACGAACGCTCGACGCCCCCGAGGAGGAAGCGTGGGAAGCGCAGCGGGCCGCCGTCGTCGCGCCCTTGCGCGCGGCGGGGGAGGTTGCGCGGCGGGCGTTTTTCGGGCTGCCGACGCCTGCAAACGACCCGTCAGGCGGCGGCGCCGCCGCGGACAACGGCGACGCGGGGTGCAAATCGGCGAGCGGCTAAGTCGCAATCTTCTGCGCCATCCCCGTCCGCGCTGGAACAACGACCGCGGCTGAATCCCTGTCAATTAATCCCCTATGCTCCTAAGCAATTGCATATCGCGGCGGGAAGGCTTAACCGGCTCCGCATCGACCGATTAGAGTCAAGACAGGGCTGATATGGCTGGTAAAGAACCGAGCGCGCGTCCGCGCGCCCCGCATCTTCAGGTTTATAAATGGGGCCCCGCAATGGCGGTCTCGATCCTCCATCGCGTCAGCGGTGACGGGCTGGCGATCGTCGGCGCGGGAATATTCCTCTGGTGGCTCGGCGCGCTTGCCGCTGGTCCCGATGCCTATGCGGCCTTTGTCGCCTGCGTGTGGCACGATCCCAGCCCCGAAGTGACCCTGCTTCACCAGATCACCAATGTCTTGGGCAAGGTCGTACTGATCGGCCTGACGTGGGCGTTTTTCCAGCACCTCTTCTCGGGGCTGCGCCACTTCGTCCTCGACACCGGCGCGGGGTATGAACTCAAGACCAACAAGCTCTGGTCGACCATCGTGATTGCCGGCGGCGTGTTCGCGACGATCGCGACCTGGCTCTACATCTTCAAGGAGGCGCTCAATGGGTGACGGAACGCACCTTGGCAAAGTTCGCGGGCTCGGCTCGTCGAAACATGGTTCGCAGCATTGGCTGCAACAGCGCCTGACCGCGCTTGCCAACATCCTCCTTGTCGGCTTCCTCTTTGTCTCGCTCATTCGGCTGCCGCTCGGCGATCATGCCGCAGTGCACCGCTGGGCGTCGGACCCGATGGTCGCGCTGGCGCTGATCCTGATGGTCGTCAGCGTCTTCTGGCATCTGCGCCTCGGGCTTCAGGTGCTGATCGAGGATTATGTCCACGGCGCCGCGCATCTGCTCGCGATCGTGTTGCTCAACTTCTATGCCATTGGCGGTGCCGCTTATGGCATTTTCGCCATTATCCGCATCGTATTGGCGCCCGCCGCGCTCGGCCCGGGGGGCATGTAAGATGACCGAAGCCTACAAGATCATCGACCATATCTATGACACCGTCGTCGTCGGCGCGGGCGGATCGGGCCTGCGCGCCACGATGGGCAGCGCCGAAGCTGGCCTCAAGACCGCGTGCATCACCAAAGTGTTCCCGACGCGCAGCCACACCGTCGCGGCGCAGGGCGGTATCGCCGCATCGCTCGGCAATAATTCGCCCGACCATTGGCAGTGGCACATGTACGACACCGTCAAGGGGTCGGACTGGCTCGGCGATCAGGACGCGATCGAATATATGGTGCGCGAAGCGCCGAACGCGGTTTACGAACTTGAGCACGCAGGCGTGCCGTTCAGCCGCAATCAGGATGGCACCATCTATCAGCGCCCGTTCGGCGGCCATATGCAGAATATGGGCGAAGGCCCGCCGGTCCAGCGCACCTGCGCCGCGGCCGACCGCACCGGCCACGCGATGCTCCATGCGCTCTATCAGCAGTCGCTGAAATATGACGCCGACTTCTTCGTCGAATATTTCGCGCTCGACCTGATCATGGAAGACGGCGCGTGCCGCGGCGTGATCGCCATGTGTCTGGAAGACGGCAGCATCCACCGCTTCCGTTCGCAGGCTGTCGTGCTCGCGACGGGCGGTTACGGCCGCTGCTATTTCACCGCGACCTCGGCGCATACTTGCACCGGCGACGGCGGCGGCATGGTGCTGCGTGCGGGCCTGCCTTTGCAGGACATGGAGTTCGTCCAGTTCCACCCGACCGGCATTTACGGCGCGGGCGTCCTCATCACCGAGGGTGCGCGCGGCGAGGGCGGTTACCTCACCAACTCCGAAGGCGAGCGTTTCATGGAACGTTATGCCCCGTCGGCGAAGGATCTGGCATCGCGCGACGTCGTGTCGCGGTCGATGGCGCTCGAAATCCGCGAAGGTCGCGGCGTCGGTCCGCACAAGGATCACATCTATCTGCACCTCGATCATATCGATCCGGCGGTTCTCCACGAACGCCTTCCCGGCATCACCGAGAGCGGCAAGATTTTCGCAGGCGTCGACCTGACGCGCCAGCCGCTTCCGGTCGTGCCGACGGTCCACTACAATATGGGCGGCATTCCCTGTAACTATCATGGCGAAGTCGTGACCTTGGGCAAGGATGGACCCGATACGGTTGTCCCCGGCCTGTTCGCGGTCGGCGAAGCGGCGTGCGTATCGGTCCACGGTGCGAATCGCCTCGGGTCGAACAGCCTGATCGATCTCGTGGTGTTCGGCCGCGCGACCGGCCATCGCCTCAAGGAAATCCTGACGCCCGGTGCCGCGCAGCAGCCGCTGCCCAAGGATAGCGCCGATCTGGCGCTTGGCCGTCTCGATCATTTCCGCAACGCCAATGGCGGCTCACCGACGGCGGAAATCCGCCTCGAGATGCAGCGCGCCATGTCGGCCCACGCTGCGGTGTTCCGCACCGACGAGTTGATGGCCGAAGGCAAGGAAAAGCTGACCAAGACCTATCAGCGCATGAACGACGTGCATGTTACCGATCGCAGCCTGATCTGGAACACCGACCTCATCGAAACGCTTGAGCTCGACAATCTGATCAGCCAGGCGACGGTGACGATGCATTCGGCGTTCAACCGCAAGGAAAGCCGCGGCGCGCACGCGCACGAGGATTTCCCGAATCGCGACGACGCGACGTGGATGAAGCACAGCATCGGGTGGTTCGACGGCTGGGGCGGCAAGGGCGGCGGTGTTCGCCTCGATTATCGTCCGGTCCACGAATATACGCTGTCCGACGACGTCGAATATATCAAGCCGAAGGCGCGCGTTTACTGAGAATTGGCCGGAATAGAGGTCCGTGCTTTGCGCGGACCTTTAGAACCACGTCTCGAACAGATTGACGTCGGAGAAGGGCTGGTCGACGTCCTCGCCCATGATCCACAATTTCTGGCAGGCGATGGCAAAGAACATCAGCGCGATCGTCCACACGATGAAGGTCTTGCGGGCAACCCAGCGACGCTCGGCCTCGGCGGCTTTGGCGCGGGCCTTATAGTCGATCCCGAGCTCGCCTTCGAATTCGGCAACAAGCTGCGCGCGGCGAGTACGCGAAATATTCGCGATGCTCACGTCAGTGTCTCGGTCATCGCGTGTCGCGCGGCGACGTGCCATGGAATCACCCTGCGTAAATAGTCCTGTTGCTGGCTATAGATTCCCAGCCCCTGCCAATTGGTTAATCAGCGGCCGTCAATTTGGTGCGATGGCGATCAATTTGATCCGCGTTGCCGCGCCGCGCAGCAATGTCAGATCGCGTGGCGGTCGGCCAAGCGCCGTGGCCAGCAGCCGCAGCACCGCCTCGTTTGCCGCGCCATCAGCGGGCGGAGCGGTGACGCGAAGATGCACCGCTTCATCGACGATCGTCACCTCGTCGCGGCTGGCACCCGGCGTCACCCGCACCGAAATCCGTCCCGACGCTGCAAGATCGTGCAGTGCGGCGGTCAGTGCGGGGTCGGGCCGATACTTCAGATCGTGACGACCAGCTTGCCGACAGCGCTGCGGTCGCCGAGCTTGGCGATCGCCTTGCCGCCATCGGCAAGGGCAAAGCTCTCGGTCACGCGCGGCTTGATCTTGCCCTGCTCCCACAGCTGGAACAGTCGTGCGATGTTCGCGCGGTTGCGCACCGGCTCGCGCACCACGAAGGCGCCCCAGAACACACCCGCAACGTCGCAGCTTTTGAGCAGCGTCAGATTGAGCGGCAGGCGGGGGATGCCGGCGGGGAAACCGACGACGAGATAGCGGCCTTCCCATGCGACCGAGCGAAGCGCGGGTTCGGCATAGTCGCCGCCGACCGCGTCATAAATGACATTCGCGCCATTGGGGCCGACCGCCGCCTTGAACTTTTCGGCAAGCGCTTTCGATGCGTCCTTGTCGAACGGCTGATAGCCATAGACGACGACTTCGTCGGCACCGGCCTGACGTGCGACCTCGGCTTTCGCTTCGCTCGACACGCCCGCCACGACGCGCGCGCCAAAGGCTTTGCCGAGCTCGATCGCGGCAATGCCGACGCCGCCCGAGGCGCCGAGAACGAGCAGCGTGTCGCCTTCGGCAATATGTCCGCGATCGACCAGCGCATGGATGCTGGTGCCATAGGTCATCAGCAGCGACGCGCCTTCGGCAAAGTCATGCGCTTCTGGCAGATGATAGACATTGTGGACGCCGACTGCGACGGCTTCGGTCATCCCGCCATTGCCGCAGCCCGCAATCACGCGGTCGCCGACCTTGAATTCCGTGACACCTTCGCCAACTTCGGCAACGAGACCCGCGACTTCGCCGCCGGGGGCGAAGGGACGCTCGGGGCGGAACTGATATTTATCCTCGATGATCAACACGTCGGGGAAGTTGACCGCGCAGGCCTTCACATCGATCACGATCTGGCCCTTGCCTGCGGTCGGCCGCGGCAGTTCGCCGAGCGTGAGCGTTTCGGGGCCGCCGGTTGCGGTCGACAAGAGAGCCTTCATCATCTTCTCCTCTT
>JAURVS010000326.1 GCA_030655355.1 Sphingopyxis sp. | reverse complement strand
AGGAATTTCTTGCGCTGCTTTTCTTTGCCATCGGAGGACTGCTTGCCGTCCTCTGACTTGGCGGTCGTGCCTTTGCCGACATCGTCACGCGGTTTGCCCTTGCTCGTGCGTTGGCCCTTCGCAGTCGCACCCGCGAGCACGGGACCGCATTGTGCTGCCTTGGCATCGCCGGGATCGACGAAGGGGATAATGGCGGCGACGGGACTGGCGAGAAGGCCGAGCCCGAGGCCGACGCCGGCACGGCCGGCGAGTTCGTCGCTGACCGGGTCGATCCTGGGCGCTGCGAAATAGCCTCCGACGCCGACGGGCGACTGGCCGGAAAAAAGGCTGAACGTCTTGCCGTCAGCGCGCACCGCCATGTCGATCGCTTCCGAGCGGAACGAGAAGCCGCCGCGCCCAAGAATTACATTCTTCTGGGTGTCGATCAGGATCGGATCGGCGGCCGCTACACCGCCGCGCACCGTAAAGGCGATCAGGCCGCAGTTGATCTGGACGGGCTTCTTCAATTTGTCCTGGAACATCTTTTGCACGAATGTGCCGATGTCGAGTTCGGCCAACTGGATATTGCGCGTCCAGAAAGCGCCCTGCGGCAGAACGAAGGCGATGCGACCGTTCGACGTCGCGAGCGACTGACGCACACTGTCGCCAAGGCCGACCATCTGAATGCGGCCACTGACCATGCCGGTCGTGCCAGACTCCTCGGTTCCGAAGCCTGCCAGCAAAGTGCCGAGCCGCGTCGGCGACAGGCGGATGTCATATTCGGTGCGCACGCGTGCCGGGCGCGTGTCGATCGCGATATCGCTTTTGACCGTGCCGCCCGCGACGACAAAATTGAAGGGCTTTAGTTCCATAAGCCCGTTCTTGAGCGCCAGCGTCAGATCGACGTTGCTGATCGGGAAACTTTCAGCGCGCACCTTGGCAACGCGGTAATGTACGTCGGCATCAAATCGCTTGAGCGCATCGACGCGCAGCGGCGCATCAGGCAGCACGCGCGGGCGGCCGCTGACCGTCTGCACGGTGCCGCTCGTACCCAATTTGTCGAGCAGCTGCGGATCGTAACCGACGAACGGCCCGGCATCGATGATGTTGAGCGACCGGGTGGTGAGGTCAGCCTTCAGATGGACGCGCCCTTTGGGCTGGGCGACCGCCAGCGAGCCGGCAAGGTCGCTGTCGCCGAAGACGCCCTTGATACTGGTCAGTTTCCAGATCTCGTCCTCATAGGTCAACGCCGAGGTGACGCGGTAACGGCGCGTGTCAGGAATCGCGACGCCGAGGAAGTCGAACAGGCGCGACAGATTGGCGCCGCGGGCCTGGAGTTTGAGGTCGGCGCCTTCGAGTTCGGTCGGCCCCGGCAAAGTGCCCGATATGTCGAGCGTGTTACCCAACCCGATCGCGTGGAGCGTCAGCGCATTCTGTCCCCCGGCGATCGTTTCGTTGGGCGACGCGAGCACGCCCGACAGAGTGAAGGGCTGGGCGCGCATCGTGCCGCGCCCCGAAAAACGGATGTCTTCATTGATGCGCGTGCCACTCGCGCGGACCGTGTCGATATCGATGTCGGCGAACAACTGCATTCTGGGATCACGATAGGTCAGGCCGCTCTCAGTGATCGCCGCCCGGCGAATGCGCGGTAGTTCGAGCGGCTCGGGCGGGCGTTTCGGATCGCCGAAGGTCCAGCTGTTGCGCTTGTTGCCCACATCCCATTCGAGCGCGACCTGCGCGCCATCGATATTGGCGTAGCGCAGAATGCGGTTTCCGAAGAGGAGAGGGAAGGTGGCAAGGCGGGTGTCGACCTTCTTTGCTGTGAAGAACTGCTTCTCGCGCGCCCATGCCGGGTTCGCGATGCTGGCATCTTCGGCATAGAATTTGACGTTGAAGGGCGCGAAATAGAGCTGAAAGTCGCCGCCGATCTGGACCTGACGCTCAAGCTGTGATGTCGCGAACCGTTCGAAGGGCCCTTTGAGAAAGCGGCCTTTGGTGATGAACAGGATCAGCCAGATCGCAAACAGCGTGAGCAAAATGATGACGACAGTCCGGATTGCAATACGCAGCGGCCTGGGGCGCCGTTCAAGCCACGCGGGCGTCCACGCGGTTCGCGCCAAGCGCCGCGGGCGATCCGCCCAGTGAGAGGCAGGTAAATTGGCCCCGGGGGCCGTCTTACCGGAGCGTATGTCCATCCAGCAGCAATCCGCCGCGCGCAGCTTCGTTCCGCCCACGAGGTAAGCGCTAAGCCGGAACGACAACAATGACAGGGCGTTCGTTCGGGGAGTATTGCGCGATACATCGGGCGGGAAGTCCGGAAGGAGGCTAAGTTTGCCAGACGACTATGCTCATGGGCAACGCGACGGTCTGCGCCTCGCTCTTGCGGCCTTGGCGGCCGAAGAGGCCAAATGGGCTGCGCTTCTCGGCGAAAGCCGTTCCTGGCGAACAAACAGGACGCGCGAGGTGCGCCACAAGACCTTGCAAGTTGCTCAGAAGCGCGTCCAGACCTTGCTCAATCGGCTCACGGTTAACAACCCTTCGGCCGACAGTGAGGTCGCCGCCGCGGTGGCGAAGGCGGGATTGTAGCTGCGGGTCTGTCACAGAGTTTCTGCGAAGGCCGAAGGGAAGCGCCGTAGAAAAGGAGCCGTGTGGCGTCTCCGCGATAATCGCTAAGCAAGCACCGCTCCGTCCAACACGATCAAATCTCGAGTTAAGCTGGCTTGCTGCGCTCCAGCCAGAAGGAAAGGCTTTCCGGCGCTTTCGTAACGCCCCCTTGCTCCGCCTTTGTATCGGTCGTCATCACCTTGACCTGGTTCGGCAGGATGCCGCGTTCGGCCAGAAAGTCGGCTAGCGTTTGAGCGCGCGCCTCGGTCATTGGGTTGGTGGTTCCGTTCAGAATGAGTTGGGCGCCGGGCGTAGCCCTCAGGATGGTGCCGAGATCGGCGGCGCTGCCGAGCCCATGCGGGGATAGCTTCGCCGTTTCGGAGACGAAGGCGCTGGGTCCGAACGCGAACAACCTGCTGCTTGGCTCATCACCGGCCAGCCAATCGGCGACATTGCGACTGAGGGTGCCCTTGCGTGCGGTCATGGTCGTGCCGTCGGCTAACATGACCAGTTCGCCAACAGGCGCGGAAGCTGCGCGTGCCGCACCGGCGTTATCGCGCGCCACGCTCGCATCATTGCAAGACGTCAACGCAAGCGCGGCAAACGCAGTAAGAGAGATAGACATGGCTTGACGGAGATGCGGCACAAGGCGGCCCTTTTCGGCTTGCTGCCCCCGCTGACAAACGTCCGAACGCACACACCGTTGCGATATTTCTGTGTTTCACAATGGAGCAATCCCAGTTCGCATCGAAGCCGAAACCTTCAGCAAGGCAACGTGGACCGGATATCCAAACAGTATGAACAGGCGCATTGCTCGCGAAGTCTTTCACCCTCGACGGCCTTGCTCGCGCGCTCGCCCACCTTCGCTGAAGCGAAGCTTCCTCGTGCCGTCAGCTGTGGTCCCTGCTTACTTCAGCGGTGGCTGCATCGCTCGGTCCGCGGCCGAGCAACCATGATTTACCCACAGGCGTTTGCATCCTGATCTTTTGAAAGGAAATGCCATGCGAACTCTCCTTGTCCTCGCCTGTTCGGCGACGATGCTCGCGGCGTGCAGCGACAAGAATGAAGCCGCCGAAGACAAGCTTGAACGCGCCGCCGAAACCAGCGCGACCGTCGCAGGTCCGCTGCCCGCGGCCTTGGGGCTGACCGAGGCGCAATTGCTCGATGCCGATCTGGTCGGCGCCGACGGCAAGGATCTGGGCGATGTCGAGCAGGTCTTGCGTGATCCCGAAAACAAGGTTGATCGCCTTCTTGTGGAACTCGATGGCATCGGCCCCGATCGCTATGTCCATGTCCCGATCACCGGGCTGAAACCCGTCGTGAACGGTAACGACACCGACTTGGCGACCCCATTGACCAAGGCCGACCTCGCTGCCTTGCCCGAGGTGAAACTGCCGGCAACCTGAGGCGGGCGCATGCCCGAATGATCGATCTGATGGAGACCAACAATGTGGAAATATGGACTGGCCGCCGCCGCAACGCTGGCTTCGGTGCCGGCAGACGCCCAAACGCAAGCTCAGATGACACGCACCGCCGAGCAGACGTATCAATCCGCCGATGCTGTCATGACGCGCGAATGGAATGCGACCAACGCGTTCATGAAACGCCGCGACAGCGCCGACCATTCGCGCGGCGGTGGCTTTGGCTATGCCACCTCGCTGCTCGCCAGTCAGCGCGCCTGGCTCAAATATCGCGATAGTCAGTGTGT
>JAURVS010000323.1 GCA_030655355.1 Sphingopyxis sp. | reverse complement strand
GCGGCCAAGGTGAAAGCCGAAGCCGACGCCAAGGCGAAGGAAGAAGCCGCCGAGAAAAAGGCGAACCCCGCGCGTATCTGGATTCAGGTCGCAACGGGCGCCAACGCGCGCGCGCTCGCAACCGACTACGGCAAATTTGCGAAGAAAAGCCCTGACGTATTCAAGGGCAAATCGGGCGCGACGGTCGAATGGGGCAAGACGCGCCGTCTGCTCGTCGGGCCGTTCAAGGACCGCAAGGCCGCGCAGGATTGGCTCGCGAGCTATAAGAAGGCGGGGGGCGATGGCTTCCTCTTCAACAGCGAGGCGGGGCAGTCCGTCGACCCGATCAAGTGAGCGTCGCCGATTGCGCCAGCGATCCTGCGCAGAGCCGCGGGCGCCGTCATGCCGAGCTAGGGCGCGTCGTCCGAGGGCCGCGCGATGATTTTCAGCGCGACCGCGATCGCATCATTCATTCGATCGCCTTCCGCCGCTTGCGCCACAAGACGCAGGTGTTTGTCGCGCCCGACGGCGATCATTATCGCGTCCGGCTGACGCACAGCATCGAAGTGGCGCAGATCGGCCGCGGGATCGCCCGCGCGCTTGGGCTCAATGAGGATTTGACCGAGGCGCTTTGCCTCGCACACGATATCGGGCATCCGCCCTTCGGGCATGCGGGCGAAGATGCGCTCAAGGCCGCAATGGCGGCGCATGGCGGCTTCGATCACAATGGCCATACGCTTCGCACGCTCGCGGCGCTGGAATGTCCCTATCCGCTGTTCGACGGCCTCAACCTGACGTGGGAGACGCTGGAGGGGCTTGCCAAGCACAATGGGCCGGTGACCAATCCCGGCTGGGCGCTCGCCGAGATCGATGGCGATTTTCCGCTCGACCTTGGCAGTCATGCCAGCCTCGAGGCGCAGATTGCAGCGGTCGCCGACGACATCGCCTATGACAATCACGACATCGACGACGGCCTTCGCGCCGGATTGCTTGACCTTGAGCAGTTGATGGAACAGCCCTTCGTCGCTGCAAACTACCGTGCGGTTGAAGAGCGTTTCCCCGGCGCTCCGCGTGACCGGCTGCTGCGCGAACTGGTGCGCGACCAGATTGGTGTGATGGTCAATGATGTGATCGCGGCGACGCAGGCGAATGTCGCCGATGCGGGCGTGGCGAGCGTCGAGGAGGTTCGCGCGGCAAGGCGGACACTCGGCGGTTTTTCGG
>JAURVS010000317.1 GCA_030655355.1 Sphingopyxis sp. | reverse complement strand
GCTCAACGGTTATGCGTGTCGTTCGTTTCTCGACGGCCTCGACATCCTTCGCCAGCTCAAGCCCGGGGTGCCCGATTTCGCCGAGCTCAATGCTTTGCTGAAACCCTTATCGGGCTGGGAAGTCGTCGCGGTGCCGGGCTGGATTCCGAATGAGCCCTTTTTCGAGCATCTCGCGAACAAACGCTTCCCCGCCGCCAATTTTGTCCGCCCGCCCGAGCAGATCGCCTACAGCGAAGAGCCCGATATGTTTCACGACATTTTCGGCCACATCCCGATGCTGACCGATCCGGCTTTCTCGGACTTTCTGGTTGCATATGGCGAGGCCGGGCTGCGCGCCGAAAAGCTGGGTGCGTCGGACTTTCTCGGGCGACTATGGCTCTATACGGTCGAATTCGGCCTCGTCGTCGAGGATGGCGAATTGCGCGCATTCGGTGGGGGCCTGATGTCTAGTTTTGCCGAAACGCTGTCGGCGCTCACTTCGGTCGAACCGCAACGCATCTGGCTCGATATCGAGCGGGTGATGCGAACGCGGTACAATTTCGATGAATTCCAGCGGATATATTTCGTCGTTGCGGGTTTCGAGCAATTGCTGCGCGCGACCGAGGAAACCGACTTCTCGAGCATTTACCAGAGGATCGCGGCCGAACTGCCGCTCGAACCTGAAGATGCGTATCCCGGCGACATGCCTTATGCTGGACATCTTCCACCCGTTCGCAAAGGGTGCGGGCTGATGAACGAAGGGGCACCGCAATGATCCGCCAGACACGGGAAGATGGCACCGACATCTTCGAGACCGAGATCGACGGCGAGACGATCCAGTGGGACAATGGGCTGACCTACGCGAGGCACCTGCAGACCGCGCAGCTGTTGTCGGCGCAGGTTCCGGTGTCGGACAAGCCCGACGAGATGCTCTTCATCATCATGCACCAGACGATGGAGCTGTGGATCAAGCTGGTATTGCACGAAGGACGGCTGGTCCTCGACGCGATCCGCGGCGACCGGCTAGCCGCGGCGGGGAAAGGTCTGGACCGGATCTCCACAATTCAACGACATATGATCCAAAGTTGGGAAGTTCTCGCAACGCTCACTCCGCATGATTTCCTGACGTTTCGCGGCTTCCTGCGCCGCGCGTCGGGATTTCAGTCGCAGCAATATCGCGAACTCGAATATCTGCTCGGCAACAAGCGGGGCGACATGATGATCGTGCACAAGGACGACGCGGAAGCGACGGCGCGGCTGCGCGCGGCTTTCGAGGCGCCTTCGCTCTATGACGAGCTGCTACGGCTGCTTGCGCGGCGGGGTTTCGATATTCCCGCCGATCGGCTGAACCGCGACTGGACCAGGCCTTATGAAGCGTCGGATGCGGTCGAAGATGCCTGGCTGAAAATCTATACCGACGTCGATGCCTATTGGGATCTTTACACGCTCGCCGAGAAGATCACCGCGCTCGAATATTATTTTCAGGAATGGCGCTTCAAACATATGAAAACCGTCGCACGCGTGATCGGGCACAAGCCGGGGACGGGGGGCTCGTCGGGAGTCAATTATCTCGTGAAGGCCTTGGATCTGAGCTTCTTTCCTGAACTCTGGTCGATGCGCACGCGCATGGCGGCGCCGCGCGAGGGCGGCGATTATGGCCCCGGCGCAGGGGCGGAAGCATGACGCGGATCTGGGACATTTCGCAGCCGTTGCACGCAGCCGTGCCGGTGTGGCCGGGCGAGCCGGCGTTTGCGCTGCACAGCCATGCGGTGATCGGCGACGGCTGCCCGGTCAATGTCGGCGGCATGTTCACGCCGCTGCACGCAGGCACGCATGGCGATGCGCCGTTGCATTACGCCAATGATGGTGCCTCGTCGGCCGACTGCGATCTCGAAGCCTATATCGGATCGTGCGTGCTGCTCGACGTGCGCCATGCGCGCGGCCGGGTCGAGATTGCCGACATCGACTGGAATGCGATCGCGGGCGCCGAACGCGTGCTTCTGCGCACCTATGAGCAATTTCCGCACGATCGATGGGACAGCGATTTCACCGCGATCGCGAGCGATGTGATCGCGCGGCTTGGCGCGATGGGGGTGCGGCTGATCGGCACCGACGCAGCGTCGCTCGACCCCGAACAGTCGAAGACGCTCGACGCGCATCAGGCGGTGAAGGCCGCCGACATGCGGATTTTGGAGGGGCTCGTCCTCGATGACGTGCCGCCGGGACGATATGAACTGATCGCGCTGCCGCTCCCGATCGTTGGCGCCGATGCCAGCCCGGTGCGCGCGATCCTGAGGGAATTTGCATGACCGACATGATGCTTTCCGCCGATGTATCGGCGCTCGACGCCGCCGACCCCCTCGCGCATTTTCGCGAGCGGTTTCAGCTGCGCGAGGGGCTCATCTATCTCG
>JAURVS010000312.1 GCA_030655355.1 Sphingopyxis sp. | reverse complement strand
GTCAATCAGTGGGTGAACCGCGAGATTGCGTATGTCGCGGACGACCGGAATTATAATCAGCGCGATTTCTGGGCGACTGCCGAACAGACGATCGCGCGCGGCCGCGGCGATTGCGAAGATTTCGCGATCCTGAAAATGCAGATGCTCCGCGCCGCCGGGGTTCGTCCCGACCGGATGAAGCTCGTTCTGCTCCGTGATCTTGCGGCGAACGCAGACCATGCGTTTCTGCTGGTCCAGACCGATGCGGGCAAAGTGGTGCTCGATAATGTCACCGACCGCCTTTACGATGGAGCCCAAGCCAATTCGGTACGCCCCATATTGTCTTTCAGCGAAAACCGGCGCTGGGTGCATGCCTATCGCGGCGCCCAACCTTCGCCGAACCTGATCGCCATTCCGGCGTCGCAGAAAAGCTATACGCTGGCGATGAACAATCAGCGTTCGGTGAGCGCGGATCCGCTGACCTTCAAGACCGGCTTCAGCAAGTAGCTCAAGACTGATTTCTTCCCCGTCACGATTTCGACGTCGCACATCATCCCCGGCGTGATCGGCAGGCGGCGGCCGTTCGACACGAGATAGGAATTGCTCGTCTCGACGACAACGGTGAAATAGGCCTGACGTTCAACCTCGTCATAGATACTGTCGGCCGACACGCGCACGACGCGGCCCTTGAGCCCACCATAGATTGAGAAATCATAGGCGGTCACCTTGACGTTCGCGGGGTCACCGACCTTGATGAAAGCGATGTCACGCGGCGTGACACGCGTTTCGATCAGCAATTTGTCGCCGAGCGGCACAACCTGCATGATCTTTTCGCCCGCGTTCACATAGCCGCCGACGGTGTTGACGAGCAGATCGTTGATCACCCCGCGCGTCGGCGAGCGGATTTCCGAACGCGCGAGCCGGCCTTCGGCACCGCGGATCGTTTCCTGATTGACCGCCATCTTGGTCGTGAGCTGGCTGCGTTCGTTGAGCGCTTCCTGCTGGAAGTCGAAACGGGCGCGCTGCACTTCGGCGCCGGCCTCGCGGACGGCGGCCTGCGAGCGCGAAATCGCCTGGCGCGCGGCGGCGAGGCGTCCCTGAATATCGACGACCTCGCGCTGCGCAGTCAGAAGTTCGGTTTGCGGCACGACGCCCTTTGCCGCCAGCGGCGCGAGCATGCCGACCTGTTCGCGCGCCAGACGCAGGCTGCTTTCGAGCGACGAGGCGGTGGCCTGCGCTTCGCCCATGTCGCGGCGGCGCTGTTCGACGCTTGCCGACAGGGCGGCGAGCTGACTTTGCAGCGACGAGCGCCGCACCTGCGCCAGCCGCATTTCATCACCGCAGCTTTCGCCGGTGCATCCTGCTCCGCCGCCGCCTTCGCTGGCGAGACGCGCGGCGCGCTGGCCGAGGCGCTCATTCTCGGTTTCGAGCTGGCCGAGTTCGGACTGCGACGCAGTGTTGTCGAGACGGACGAGCAATTGGCCCTTCTTGACCGTCTGCCCCGACCGCACGAGAATTTCGCGGATCGTCGAGGGTTCGGCCGACTGGATGATCTGGACTTTCGACGAGGGGATGACGCGCCCCTGCCCGCGCGACACTTCGTCGACGCGCGCGATGCTTGCCCATAGCAGGAACAGGACAAAGCCCGCCGCTGCTGCCATCATAATCTGTTCGCTACCGCGCAAGCGCTGCCAGAAATTCAACATGACACGCGCCTCTATTTGCCGCTCGGAAGTTCGGGGGCAGCGGACTGCGCCCCTTGCTGGCTCGTCAGACTGTCGAACCGCGATTTGCTCTGCGTCGGATCGGGAATATTCGGGACCCAGCCCTTGGTCACATCGACGCGGCCGCCGATATCAGTGTCGGCGCGGCGATCGGTGACATCGCGCACCGGGGCCACGGCTTCGGTTTCGGCGACCTCACCCGGAAGCGCGTCGGTTGCCGCGCCGCCCTGATAGAGCTGATTGAACGCCGGGATCCACTCGGCACCCGCATAGGCGTCAGAGAAAGCGCGCGGCTTCCCCCAATTGCCCGGCCAGCGGTAGAAGATATGCGCGCCGATCTGCTCGATCTTGGTGAGCTTCGGCGCCCAGCGCGGCAGGACATAATTGGCGTGATAATGCGTCGCCATGCCAACGCTCGTTTCGACATGACCGCTGAGCGCGGCACGCGCGATCTCGGCCGAGCGGCGCCACAGCGCGGGCACCGGCGGGCGGCTCATCGCGCCGTCGCAGGCAAAGCTGAACTGGCAGCCGGGGCGCGCACTGCCCTGATAGATGACGCCACAAACGGTGTTCGGATAGGCGGGGTGGCGCATCCGGTTCAGAATGACCTGCGCGACCGCGGCCTTGCCCGCGTCGGACTCGGTCGCCGCCTCATAATAAACGGCTTGGGTCAGACAGCGCTGTGCGTTAGTCGCCTGCGCCACGGTCAGCGTCGGCATGATGAAAGGCCGCGCTGCCTCAACCGGCAGGGCCGAAACCGGAAGCAGAGCGTTGCGGGCGACCGCGTCGGCGCCCTCGGCAGTCGGGACGATCGAGTCGGTTTCGGTCTCGGTGATCAGCTTGGTGATGGCTTTTTGCCGTGCGGCCTTGGCGGTAACCGCGGGGTCGGCGGTCCAGCTGGCGATCAGGCCGTCGAAGCTGCGCGAAAGCCGGTCGTTGGTCGATGCGAACAGGATCGCGGCGGCGGCTAGCGCGAAGATAAGCAGAACGATCTTCAGGTTTTTCGACGAACCCTGCCGCAGCTTTTCCGCATCGGTCCAGGGCGCGTCGGTCGCGGCGGCGCCGTCGCGTCCGATGTTGAGCTCGGGGATCATGATGTCGATTCCTTGGTCGATCGCGCAAGCACTTCGGCGCGCGGGCCGTCGGCGATGATCCGCCCGCCGTCGATCACGATGATGCGGTCGCACATCTGCAGGATCGCCTCGCGGTGCGTCGCGATGATCACGGTCTGCGATTTGGCGACCGCGCTATCGAGCGCCTTGATGAACAGCCGTTCGCTTTGCGTGTCCATCGCGCCGGTCGGCTCGTCGAGGAAAAGCAGGCGCGATGGCGATGCGAGCGCGCGCGCAATCGTCAGAAAGCCGCGCTGGCCGCCCGAAAGCTGACCGCCGCGTTCGCCAGTGCCGCGGTCGAGGCCGGTCTCGTCGCGGCCCATGAAGCGGTCGGCGCCGATCGATTGCAGCGTCGCGAGCAACTCGGCGTCGGTCGCCGAGGGCGCGCAGAACTGCATATTCTGTTTGATCGAACCGCTGAACAGCACCGCATCCTGTCCGACGAAGCGGAATTGCGAGCGCAGATAGATCGGCGAATGCTGACGGCTGTCGAGACCGTCGATGAAGATATTGCCAGCCTCGGGAGCGTAAAGACCGCAAAGCAGGCGCCCGAGCGTCGACTTGCCCGACGCGACGCGGCCGACGATCGCGATGCGTTCACCGGCGTCGATCTTGAGGTCGATGTCCGTCAGCGACGGCGCAGCGGCACCCGGGTAGGAGAAGGACAAGCCTTCGACCGAGATATTGCCCTTGTCGATCGTCAGGTTCAGCGCGCTGCTGCCCATGCGGCGTTCGTCGTCGGCCTCGATCATCTGCTGGATGCTCGCCATCGTCGTCATCGCCTGACGCCCGCGCGTCATCAGGAAAGCGAGCTGTCCGACGGGCGCCATCGAGCGGCCGGCGAGCATGACGATCGCGATAATCGCGCCCATCGAAATCTTGCCCGCATCGAACAGATAGAAGCCACCGACGACGAGCGCGAGGCTGGAGAATTGCTGACCCAGCGTCGCGAGATTGATCGCGGCGGCGCCGGTGCGGCGCATCGTCGCCTGTGTCCGCGCGCTGGTGTCGACCATGCGGCGCCACTGGCCGAGGACCTGCCCCTCGGCGGCGCAGCTCTTAACCGTCTCGGCCCCGCCGATCGTTTCGACGAGCATCGCGTGCTGGATGCTGGCGTCGGCCTGATTGTCGAGCGATGCCTGGACCATGCGGCGTTGCAGGAAATAGCCCGCGACGCCCATCGCAAGGATGATCGAGAGCGGCACGAGCGTCAGCCATCCGGCGAGCACGGCGATCATGATCAGGAACAGGACGAGGAAGGCGATATCGACGAGCAGGACGATCGTCGTCGAGGCGAAGAAATCGCGCACCGATTCAAATTCAGACACCCGCCGCGCGAGCATCCCGGTGCTGCCACGGCGATCGGCCAGCGGCATGTTCAGCACCTTTGAAAAAATCTTTTCCGACAGTTTGACGTCGAGTTCGCGGCCGAGATCATCGAGCAATGTCGCGCGCGCAAGGCGGAGCGCGAACTCCACCGCAAAGGCAAGCAACGCCCCGACCGCGAGCACCCACAGGCTCGACACTGCCTTGTTCGGGATCACGCGGTCATACACGTTCATCGTGAACAACGGCAGCGCAAAGCCCAGCAGGTTGATCATCAACGCGGCGCCGAGCACCGGATAGAAAGACCGGCGCATCCGCCGAATCTCGCTCCAGAACCAATGGCGCTTTGAAGCCTCGTCCCACGGCCGTTCCTCGGCGCGGATCGCCGTGGGATCGGCGGTGACGGCGACCGCCTGCCCTGCGTAACTGTCTTCAAGGCTCTCTTCGTCGGCCCAGACCGGCGCATCGGCGCCGGGTTCCCAGACGAGATATTGCTTGTCGCGCGCTTCGATCAGGACCGCGCATGATCCATCCTTGCGGCGGATGATCGCGGGCAGGTTGCGGGCAAAATTCCTGACTTTGCGCGCGTAAAGCTGTTCGTTGTTGATGAAGCAAAGGTCGAGCGCGGCTTCGGCCTGATGAAAGGGCAGGAATCCCCGTTCATCGCGCGCGAGCGCCGACAACGCCCCGCGCTGAAAATTCTGGCCGAAATGCTGCGCGACAAAGAGGATGCAGGCGATCAGCGGATCGCCCGGCATCTCTTTGCCGATACGCGGTATAGAGGATTGATCCTGCACCATGGTTGAGTTTTCTACTTAGAATCAATCCCACTAATAATTTATTGCGGGTAACGACGACGCTGGAGTTCGGCCGGCGCCGGCGGACCATAGCCGACCTGCTCACGCGCATAGACGCGGCGCGATTCGGGTGCGGTCAGGTTGAACGCCTCAAGCAGGCTGTTGGTCGATGCCAGCACTTGATAGACGGCAAACATCTCCGAGAAACGGGCCGTTTCCGCCCGAACCTGGACGTTGAAGCGCGTGTTCTGCGCATCGAGAACGTCGAGCAGCGACCGGCGACCGACCGAGAATTGCTCACGGTACGATAGCAGCAGTTCGTCGGTCGATTTGCTCTGGTCGACAAGGTCGCGATACACGGCGGTCTGCGTTTCGCGGCTGTTCCACGCACGGCGCGTGTCGGCCTCGGCATTGCGCTCGGTTTCATGCAGGCGGAAGCGGCTCTCGCTCGCGCGGCGAACCATTTCCTGATATTTCGCGCGGTTGATCCCGCCGTCGAAAATATCCCAGCGCATCACGACGCGGCCAAGCAGGTCGTTCGTTTCGCCGCGGAAGGCGTCGATATCGTCGCCGACGCGGCCCGACAGTTCGAGCCCGATGGTCGGGAACAGATCGCCCTTTTCCTTCTTCGCTTCGGCATTCGACGCATCAACATCGGCTTGCGCTTCGAGCACCTTGGGGTGCCGCGTCCGGGTCAGGCCAACGGCTTCGCTCAGGCTGATCGGAAGCTTCTCGGCCATTGCAGGCGGCATCTGCACGTCATTGATTTCGAGGCCGCTCAGCGCGAGCAACTCGATCTTCGCATTCTGAAGCGCTTCCTTGGCTTCCGACACACGAACACTCGCCGCTTTGGCGCGTTCCTGGGCCTGCTGGAGATCGGCGACGCTGATCGAGCCGGCGGTGACGCCGCTCGACAGGTCGGACACGAGGCTGTTGTGGAAGGTCATATTGTCTTCGGCGGCGGCAACGACGCGCTGTTGCAACAGGACATCGAGATATTGCCGCGCGGTTTGCAGGGCGATGAACTCCGACCGCTCAAGCACGCGCAGCGCAGCGCCATCGACGCGCGCCGCCTGACGAAGCTTTTCGCCATGACGGCGACCGAAGTCGATCAGCGTCTGGTCGGCGCGGATCGAAGCTTCGAGCGGGTAGAGTTCGTCGTTGGCGATGCCGAGATTGCGACGTGTCGCATTCTCTAGCCGGCGAACGCCCGCAGACATTTCGAGCGTGACGCGCGGCAGATACAGGCCTTTTGCCTGCTCGAGTTCAAACTCGATCGCCTGCTTGTTCATTTCCGCCTGATTGATCTGCGGATTGGAATCGATCGCCACCGCCATGACATTCTGCATGGTGGTCGGTTCGGCAAATGCCGAACTCGCGAACAAGGATATGGCGATGGCCGAGGCAAAGCCGGCGAGCTTATATTGCGGTTTCATCACTGTCCCCCAGTCCCATTCACTTCAACTTCAACGCGCCGGTTCTCCGGAGTACGCTGGCCGTCCACGGTCTGGATGCGCGGCTTGCGCTCACCCATTCCCGACACGGCGACGGCATCGGCCGGAATACCGGCTGACCCCATCATATCGGCAATGACGCGCGCACGGCGCAGCGCCAAATCTTCGTTATAGCCGTCGGGGCCCGACCGGTCGGTGTGCCCAACGACCGTGAAGCTACGCCAGCCGCAGCGCGTACGGTTTTCGGCCATGAAGGCGGTCGACTGGCTCGCGTCCGCAGGCGCGACGGTCGAATCCCAGTCAAAGAAGAAAGTCGACGCGACCACCGGCGGGCAATTTTCCGTCGTTGGCGGCGAAGGCGGCACGAGGGGTGCTTCAGGCGTCGCCTGCGGCACACGCGTCATCATGCCATAAGCAAAATCGCAGCGGCGCAAACTTTCGGCATCCTTGATGTTCGACTTCAGGAAGCCCTTTGCGATCCCGCAATGGACCTTAGTTTCCGACGCCCAGGTATAGACGTTGCTGTTGGCGGCAACGACCGAGGGGTCCTTCGTCAGCGCCAGCGCCGCGTCATAGCGAGTCTGAACCTCAGTTCTTACCTGTCCGATCGGCTGATCAGCGAGCGTCTGCGCCAATGCGCTGCCCGGCTGGGCGAAGGCCAGCGTGGCAATTGCCCCCGCCATCCATTTTCCCGGTTGATGTGCCATGCTCGTCTCGCCCTCCCGTTATTATTCGCAATATTGATTCAAAAATGTCGATCAGGCCGACGCCAGATTGTGCAGATCCTGCTCCAGCGGCTGGCTGATCGGGAACGCCACATCGGGTGCCACATGCTGATCGAGCAGCTGTGCCAGATTGGCAGCAGGGGCATCGCCGGTCGCAACCTGCACCGGTTCGCCGCTGCCCACGATCGCGTCGAGCAGATGATCGACCGCGCCCGTTTCCATAACCTCGGCCAGTACCGCCGTGGCTGCCGGATCATGCGCCGCTATGTTCGCAGCCGCTGGTGCCGCTTCGGCGGGCACGGCGCCCAGTGCAAGCAGGCCTTCCATCATGCCCGAACCCGACGAACCATGGTCTGAAACCATGTCGAACAGCGCGTTCGATTCAGCGGTGTCCGACTTATCGGTCGTATCAGCGCGCCAATCATTGTCCTGCGCATCATCGATCGACGCCGCGCTGACATCGTCGGCATGAAGCGTCGACGAACTGTGGAGATCGGCAATTTTCGGCGTGTCCGAAAGGCTGTCGTTCGCAACGTTCGAAGCCGTGTCG
>JAURVS010000259.1 GCA_030655355.1 Sphingopyxis sp. | reverse complement strand
CGGTCTTGGGATGCAAGGAGCGCAGGTCAAAATGGCGAAGTCCAAGGGGACGTCGGAAGACGGCGTCGTCACGATCAAGAAATACGCCAACCGGCGGCTCTATGATACCGAGCGCAGTTGCTACATCACGCTGGAGGATCTCGGCACGATGGTCCGCGACGGTCGCGATTTCCGCGTCGTTGATGCAAAAAGCGGTGATGATATCACGCACAATGTCCTCACGCAGATTATCATGGACGAGGAAACGCGCGGCGAAACGCTGTTGCCGGTCAATTTTCTACGCCACCTTATTGGCATGTACGGCGACAAGATGCAGTCGATGGTGCCGCAATATCTCGAAGCCTCGATGACGGCGTTTCGCAAGAACCAGCAGGATGTCCGTTCGGCGCTCGAAGGCGCGCTGGGTACCAACCCACTCGCCGAACTGGCACGCCGCAACATGGAAATGTTTCAGCAGGCCGCGGGCGCTTTTATTCCAGGAGCGGTCGGGGCCAAGGGCAAAGACGCCGAGATAGCCGCGCTTAAGGCGGAAATCGCGGATCTGAAGGCCGAACTCGCGAAGACGAAATAATCGGGGCCGCGCGCCCCACTGACGGAAATATCATTATCATGGTCAAACATGCGCTCAGCGTAACCCGGCAGGCCGACTTCGCGGCCTGGTATCAGGATGTCATTGCCGAAGGCGATCTTGCCGAAGAATCGGGCGTTCGCGGCTGCATGGTGATCAAGCCGTGGGGCTATGGCATCTGGGAACGTATCCAGACGATCATGGACGCGGGCATCAAGGACATGGGCGTCCAGAACTGCTATTTTCCGCTGTTCATACCCTTGAGCTTCTTTGAGAAGGAAGCGGATCATGTCGATGGATTCGCCAAGGAAATGGCAGTCGTCACGCATCACCGGCTGATCCAGGACGGCAAGGGCAAGCTGATACCCGATCCCGAAGCCAAGCTGGAAGAGCCGCTGATCGTCCGTCCGACCTCGGAAACGGTGATCGGCGCGGCGATGAGCCGCTGGGTCCAGTCGTGGCGTGACCTGCCGCTGCGCGTCAACCAGTGGGCCAATGTGGTGCGCTGGGAAATGCGCACGCGAATGTTCCTGCGCACGGCCGAATTCCTGTGGCAGGAAGGCCATAGCGCACACGACAGCAAGGAAGATGCTCTTGCCGAAACGATGCGCGCGCTCGAACTTTATCGCACCGTTGCCGAAGAGGCGCTCGCATTGCCGGTGATCGCGGGCGAAAAGCCCGAGAATGAGCGCTTTCCGGGCGCGGTCGCGACCTATTCTATCGAAGCGATGATGCAGGATGGCAAGGCACTGCAGGCCGGTACCTCGCATTATCTGGGGACCGGGTTCGCCGAAGCCGCCAACATCCGCTTTCAGGACAAGGATGGCGGCCATAGCCTCTGTCATACGGTCAGCTGGGGTTTTTCGACCCGCACCATCGGCGCGGTGATCATGACGCATGGCGACGACGATGGCCTTCGCTGCCCGCCGCGCATCGCCCCGCACCAGATCGTGATCGTGCCGATGCTGCGCGACAATGAAGAGGATGCTGCGATCCTCGACTATTGCCGTGACCTCGAAAGCCAGTTGAAGGCGCTCGACGCCTTCCGCGAACCCGTGCGTGTATTATTCGATGCCGGCGCGAACAAGGCGCAGACCAAGCGCTGGGGCTGGGTTAAAAAGGGCGCGCCGATCATTGTTGAAATCGGGCCGCGCGATGTCGCGGGCGGCAATGTCGCGGTGATCCGTCGCGATCGGCTTTACAAGGATGATGGCAAGCTCAACTCGGCATTCATCGCAAAGAGCGATTTTGTGGCCGAGGCGGTTGCGACGCTGGAAGGTATCCAGTCGGGTCTTTACGACGAAGCGAAGGCGCGTCTGCATTCGAATATCCGCCGCGATGTCACTGATCTGAAGACGCATTTTGCGGGCGACGACAAATTCGTCGGTTGGGTCGAGGTGCAATGGTCGCGCCCGACCGGCGCGGCGCTGGACAAGATCGTCGAGCAGCTCAAGGCGCTGAAGCTGACGATGCGCAACACGCCGCTCGACGCAGCACCGACCGACGGCGCCTGCTTCTTCACTGGCGATCCGGCGATCGAACGCGTGCTCATCGGGCGGACCTATTAATTGGCCAAACGCCAACAGCCCGCTGGACTGCCCAGCTCCGAGCAGATCCTTCGCTTCATCGAGGAGAGCAAGGAAGCGGTCGGCAAGCGCGAGATCGCGAAGCATTTCGCTCTTCACGGCAATGACAAGATCGCGCTCAAGGCGCTGCTCAAGGACATGACCGACGAGGGGCTGGTCGATCTGGCGCAGGGTCGGTCGTTCCACAAACATGGCGGCCTTCCGCGCGTCACCGTGCTGCGCGTTGCGGCGATCGAGGGCAGCAATGTCTGGGCAGTGCCCGAACGCTGGGAGGCCGCTGGGCCTGCGCCGCGCCTCCGCGTCATGGAGCAAGGCCGCAAGGGCGCGCTCGGCGTCGGCGACCGCATTCTCGCACGCACCGAAGAACGCGGCGGCGGCCATGTCGCGCACCCGATGAAGCGCCTCGAAGCGGGCGGCGAAACGGTAATCGGCGTGCTCGTGGAGGATATGGGACCGGGCGGCAAACCGATCCTGTGGTTGCGCCCCGCCGACAAGCGCGCGCGCTATGATTTCGC
>JAURVS010000252.1 GCA_030655355.1 Sphingopyxis sp. | reverse complement strand
CTCGGCGAGCGCGCGCACATAGGCCGGATCGATGTTGATGCCATTGTCTTTATGGTCACCCATGAGAATTTTTCCTGTTGTTGCGGCGTCCGTTCGAGGGACGCTCAGACCCCGTTTTTGATGCGCCCTATTGTCAGAGACGGGCCGCTGCGTCCAGCGCCAGCGTATAGCTGTCCGCGCCATGTCCAGCAAAATGGGCAACTGCCGCCATGCCGACATAGCTGATATGACGGAATTCTTCGCGCTTCATCGGGTCGGACAAATGAACCTCGATCACCGGAACCTTGATCGACTTGATTGCGTCGTGAATCGCGATCGAGGTGTGCGTATAGCCGCCCGCGTTAAGCAGCACGGCTTTCGCACCGGCGACATAGGCTTCATGCAACCAGTCGATCAGCACGCCTTCGTGGTTCGTCTGGCGGCATTCGACCCGCAACCCCAGCTCGGTGGCCTGCGCCTCTAGCCGCGCATGAATATCGTTCAGCGTGTCATGACCGTAAATCTCGGGCTCGCGTGTGCCGAGCAGGTTAAGATTGGGGCCGGAGAAGACAAAGACGGTCGGCTTGTCGGTACGCTCGTTGGTCAAGGGCTTGGCTTTCGGTTGCGAGGACGCGCGCTCCCCCTATATGGGCTGCTCGGCAAAAGGCAAAGCAAGGCGGATTCCCCAGTGATCTCGGTCATCCTCAACGGCGAACAAAGGCAAGTGCGCGAAGGCAGCATCGCCGATCTTGTCGCCTCGCTGGGCCTCGACGTAAAGAAAGTCGCGGTTGAGCGGAACCGCGAGATCGTGCCGCGCTCGACGCTGGCCGATGTGGCACTCGCTGACGGCGACGCCCTGGAAATCGTACATTTTGTGGGAGGCGGTTGAATTGTCAGCGGATCAATGGAGTGTCGCCGGACGGACGTTCACGTCGCGGCTGATTGTCGGCACCGGCAAATACAAGGATTTCGAGCAGAATGCCGCTGCGGTTGAAGCGTCGGGCGCCGAGATCGTCACGGTCGCGGTGCGCCGCGTCAATGTGTCGGACCCGACCGCGCCGATGCTCACCGACTATATCGATCCCAAGAAGATCACTTACCTGCCCAACACCGCTGGCTGCTTTAACGCCGATGACGCGATCCGCACGCTGCGCCTGGCGCGCGAGGCTGGCGGATGGGATCTGGTAAAGCTCGAAGTGCTGGGCGAGGCAAAGACGCTTTATCCGAACATGCGCGAAACGCTGGACGCGACCGAAGTGCTCGCCAAGGAAGGCTTTCTGCCAATGGTCTATTGCGTCGACGACCCGATTGCCGCGAAGCAACTCGAAGATGCGGGTGCGGTGGCGGTGATGCCGCTGGGCGCGCCGATCGGTTCGGGGCTGGGCATTCAGAACCGCGTCACAATTCGCCTGATCGTCGAGGGCGCTTCGGTGCCGGTCCTTGTCGATGCGGGCGTCGGAACGGCAAGCGATGCCGCGGTTGCGATGGAACTTGGCTGCGACGGTGTGTTGATGAACACCGCGATTGCCGAGGCAAAGGATCCGATCCGAATGGCGCGGGCTATGAAGCTTGCGGTCGAGGCAGGGCGTGATGCCTATCTCTCGGGTCGGATGGGGCTGCGCAAATATGCCGATCCCTCAAGCCCGTTGGCCGGGCTTATTTGAACATCAACGCCCGACGGTAGCTGCTTGTTCCGTCGAAAATATCTTTATACGACAATCGGTTAGTCGCAAATTTCGC
>JAURVS010000250.1 GCA_030655355.1 Sphingopyxis sp. | reverse complement strand
ACCGCCGCCTGCTTCGGCGTGCCCGCGCATATCATAGAGCCCTGCGGCTTTCCCTTCTCCGATGGCGCGCTCAAACGCGCTGGCATGGACTATGCGACGCGCGCTAATGTGCGCCGCCACGCCGACTGGAGCGGCTTCCAGACGTGGCTCGGCGACACCGGCCACCGGCTCGTCTTGCTGACGACCGCAGGCGCGACGCCCCTGCCCGGCTTCGCGTTCGAATCCGGCGATGTCCTTCTGCTAGGCGCCGAAACTTCCGGCGTTCCTCCTTATGTCCATGATGCGGCAGGCGCACGCGTCGCGATTCCGATGCGCGAGGGCTTTCGCTCCTTGAATGTCGCAGTCGCGGCTGGCATCGCGCTCGCTGAAGCGCTCAGGCAAACGAAAGGCTTTCCGGCATGATCTCGCTCGACCCGCAGCAACAGACCGCGCGCGACTGGTTCGAATCGCTCCGAACGCGCATCTGCGATGAATTCGAGGCGATCGAGGCGGAAGCGGGCAGCGATGCACGCTTTGCCTACACACCCTGGGACCGCGAAGCCGAGGGGCTGGAGCCGGGCGAAGGCGGCGGCGGCGTGCGCGGGGTGATGACGGGCAAGGTCTTTGAAAAGGTCGGCGTCAACGTCTCGACCGTGGCCGGACAATTCGCCCCCGATTTCGCCGGCTCGATTCACGGCGCGGGCGAAGATCCCAGCTTTTTCGCGACGGGAATCAGTCTCGTCGCGCATATGGCGAACCCGCATGTTCCCGCCGTCCATATGAACACGCGCTTCCTCGCGACGACCAAACGCTGGTTCGGCGGCGGCGCCGATCTCAATCCGCCGATCGAATATGCCGAAGATACCGCCGCCTTTCATGCCCGGCTGCGCGCGGCCTGCGCGCCCTTCGGTCCCGACGTCTATGAACGTTATGCGAAATGGGCCGAGGACTATTTCTATATCCCGCACCGTGGCGTGCATCGCGGTGTCGGCGGGATCTTCTATGACCATCTCGAATGCGGCGACGATGCCGAGTTCGACCGCAATTTTCAGCTGACGCAGGCGGTCGGCGACGCGTTCCTCGACATTTTCCCGCAGATCGTGCGTCGCCGCATGGGCCTGCCCTTCACCGAAGTCGACCGCGAAGCGCAGTTGATCTGGCGCGGCCGCTACGCCGAATTCAATCTTGTCTACGACCGCGGCACTTTGTTCGGACTCAAGACCGGCGGCAATATCGACGCGATCCTGATGAGCCTGCCGCCACTCGCCCAGTGGAGCTGACGCAAAAAGGGCGCCCCGTTTCCGGCGGCGCCCTCTTTGTCCTGCGCTAACAACGATCAGGCGAAGACGTCGCCCGACGTTCCCGGCGCTATTGCGCGATAGACACCGGCAGGTGCCGAAAAGGAAATCATGATGATCGGCAGGTAAACGACCGCCGCCATCACGATCATCGTCAGAATCGCGCCGACGGCCGAGCCGCCAGCAAGGGCGCCAAGGATGCCGCCGAAGATCATGCCCGCGATCAGAGCATAGATGAACACACCGATCGTGAAGAGCAGGTAGAAGCCGATGATCGACCATTGCGACGGACCGGTCAGCCGCCACGATTCGCCGAGGCCGGTTATTGGGTTACGCGTCAGGCGATCGGCCATCACAGGCCCGGCGACCATGAAGCGGGCCTGCACCCACAGCATGAAGACCAGAACGGCGATATACAAAATGATGATCAGGAAAATTGCGCCGCCGCCCACGGCACCCGATTCCAGCGCAGAAGGCGAAAAACTGGTCATTCCGCCAAGCGCCGCACCGAAGATCAGCGTCAGGAGCAACATGACGACGAACAACACGATATACGCACCGATGAACACCACAAGCATACCGAATGCCAAAGCCGGCCCAGCCTGAAAAGCCCATGCAAAATTGGGCGCCTCACCAGGATGAAGCCCGCCGCGCCAGATCAGCATCGATACGCCATAAAAAATGATCCCCGCGACCAGGGCGAACAAGCCGATCTTGCCGAAAGCCCCGAGAATGAGCGACGGATCGTTCGGCGCCATTGCCATGGCCGAAAATGTCGACCCGAGCAGCAGAAAGCCGAGCAATCCGACGACAACGATCGCGCCGCCGACCCACATCAGCATTTGGATCCAATTGGCCTTCAGAAACCCGAAGGTCTCCGCGAAGGCCGCACCGATACTCATCTTTGTCATGTCACTTCCCCCCTGTTGCTGATTCACACCCCACGTAAATTGGTCAAATGGGGCCGAGCCTACTTCAATTTATGACACTCTGATCACTGAAACACATCCGAGGATGTCCGGAGCGCCAGCTGCCGATAAATCGCGGCCGTAATCGCCAGCGAAACGACGCCGCTCACCGTTGCAAAACCCGCCATGACGACCCCCGCCACCATATGGCCGATGCCCTCACCGCTCCCACCGAAGACCGAGCTCACACCGCCGACGATCGCGCCGATGATGCCGAGGACCAAGGTAACGAGGAACAAGAAGAGAAATATCCGCCAGCCGTTGTCACGCGTCAGCGCCCAGCTGTCTTTCAGCGCGACCACCGGATTATACTGCACATGATCAGCGATCAGGGGAGAAACCACCGCGATCCGGCCCCATAAATAGAAACAAAGCCCCGCAAAGACGAGCAAACCGACGATGAGCAGAAGGATGCCGGGCGCCCCGCCAATTGCGGCGCCGGGCACGATCAGCAGCACCGCCACCAGCCCGACCGCGATCCCCATCAGCAGTTGGACCGCAATGACGGTGGGGATCATCTTGATCGCGAACGTCAGCGCATCGCCGACGCTGACGCTCGAACGCGACAGCCACAAACGAAGAATGCCGACGCCGCCAATCGCCGCGACCACTGCTATCAACAGCTGATACGGCATCGCCTGCCGCGCACTTTCCTGAAATGTCGTGAGAATCTGGTCGAATGTTGCATTCGCGGCCGGTTCGATCGGTGTCGGACCGAACCAGGCCACGCCGAGCGATGGCAGAAAGAGAAACACGCCCGCGATCGTGCCGATCAGCGCGGTATGCGACTTCAAAAGCTGCTGCGTGTCGTCCCACGCCGCACCCATGTCGAATTTTACCATTGATACCCCGTCATTTTTTCGGTTTCCCCTTGTCCCGGAGGGTGACGATCTTCCGCGCGTCTGTCCAGCCCTGTCGACATTTCGCGCCCCGGCCCTTGCGCCGGACGTTACTGCGCGCCAGATAGCGCGCCAATGACCCGCCTTCCGCGCCCCGAATGGCTCATCAGCCCCGGCTTGACCGACTATTCCGCCGCGCTGGCCGACATGGACGCGCGGGCCGCTGCGATTCATGCGGGCGAAGCGGGCGAACGCATCTGGCTGCTCGAACATCCACCACTTTATACAGCGGGAACCAGCGCCGATCCCGCCGAACTGCTAGACTCGCGCTTTCCGGTCTATGACGCCGGGCGCGGCGGGCGTTACACTTATCATGGTCCCGGCCAGCGCGTCGGCTATGTCCAACTCGACCTGACCCGGCGCGGACGCGACGTACGCGCTTATGTCTCCGCGCTCGAAGGATGGGTGATCGACGCGCTGGCGCTGCTTGGCGTCGAAGCGCGCCGCGCCGACGGACGCATCGGCATCTGGACCGACGATCAGCAAGGCCGCGAGGCAAAGATCGGGGCGATCGGCGTGCGCGTGAAGCGTTGGGTGACGCTCCACGGATTTTCGCTGAACATCGCACCCGACCTCGCGCATTTTAGCGGCATCGTGCCGTGCGGCATCGCCGAATTCCCCGTGACCAGCCTTGCCGCACTCGGTCGGACCGCCTCCTTCGCCGACGTCGATGCCGCGCTCACGCAAAGTCTGCCCGCGTTTCTCGACAAGCTGGGACCGAGCGATTAGGAACGGCGCATGACCCGGACCCTGATCACTTCGCTCTTCCTTCTTTCGCTCGCCGCTTGTGGCGGAGGCGACACCGCCAGCAAATCGACGACCAAGCTCGATGCTGTCGAGGTTCAGCCGGGCTCGATCAGCGATTCGATGATCATCCTCGACGATGCGGTCAGCGACGGGACTGCCGTCGACAACAGCGTGCCCGACGACGGTA
>JAURVS010000249.1 GCA_030655355.1 Sphingopyxis sp. | reverse complement strand
GCGACCCCCGACAAGACGATCATCCGCAAGAAATTCTCCGCCGATCTCGAAATATTAAAATCGATCGTCGCGGCGCAATCGATCGTCGGCCTTGTCGTCGGCCTGCCGCTCAACATGGACGGCACCGACAGCCCGCGAACGCAAAGCACCCGCGCCTTCGCGCGCAATCTGACGCCGCTCGGGCTCCCGCTGCTGCTCTGGGACGAGCGCTGGTCCACCGCCGCGGTCGAGCGCGCGATGATCGCCGCCGACGTCAGCCGCGCCAAGCGCGCCGAGCGCGTCGACAGCGCCGCCGCCGCCTTCATCCTGCAGGGCGCGATCGACGCCCTCACCCGCGAATGACTTCGCGGGTGACCGCATATATCCTCTATTGGCTGATCGCCGCGAATATCATCGCCTTCACTCTGATGGTTGTCGACAAACGCCGCGCCGAAGCGGGCGACCAGCGCATATCCGAGCGCCGCCTGCTCGGCTGGGCGTGGCTCGGCGGCGCCATCGGCACTTACGCGGCCTCGCGCCTTGTCCGCCACAAGACGCGCAAGCAGCCTTTTGCGTCAAAGATGGTCGGGCTCTGCGCTGCCGAGATCGTCCTGCTCGGGCTGTGGGCGCTCGATTTGATCGATCCGATCATCGCCGCGGCCCTTGCCTATTTGCCCGCGTCTGCGTAGAGGCTCGGCTTTAATGACAAGCGCAAATATCCGACCCGCCAGCGATTATCCGCCCGGCGGCGATGCCTTTCGCCATCGCCACCTGATCGGCATCGCCCAGCTGACCCCATGGGAGATCAGCTATGTCCTCGATGCCGCCGAACAATGGGTCGATCTGAACCGCGCGGGCGCCGCCAAGCATGACGATCAGCTCGCAGGCCTCACGATCATCAACGCCTTTTTCGAAAATTCGACGCGAACCTTGCTGTCGTTCGAAATCGCCGGAAAACGCCTCGGCGCCGACGTCGTCAACATGCACGCCGCGCAATCGAGCGTGAAAAAGGGCGAGACGCTGATCGACACTGCCATGACCCTGAACGCGATGCGCGCCGACGCGATGGTTATCCGGCATGGCAGCTCGGGCGCGGTCCAGCTCATCGCCGACAAGGTCGACTGCCCCGTGCTTAACGCGGGCGACGGCCGTCACGAACATCCGACGCAGGCTTTGCTCGACGCGCTCACCATCCGCCGCCGCAAGGGCAAGGTCGAGGGGCTGACGGTCGCGATCTGCGGCGATGTGCTGCACAGCCGCGTCGCGCGCTCGAACATTCTCGCGCTCACTTTGCTCGGCAATGAAGTCCGCGTCGTCGCACCGCCAACGCTCACCCCGCCCGCGATGGAGCGGATGCATGTGACGACCTTCACCGACATGGACGAAGGCATCCGGGACGCAGACGTCGTGATGATGCTGCGCCTTCAGAACGAGCGTATGGACGGCGCCTATCTGCCGAGCGCGCGCGAATATCACGCGCTTTACGGCCTCACCCCCAAGCGCCTTGAAAAGGCGAAGCCCGACGCGATCGTCATGCACCCCGGTCCGATGAACCGCGGAGTCGAGATCGACAGCATCGTCGCCGACGATCCGGTGCGCTCGACGATCACCGAACAGGTCGAAATGGGGGTCGCGGTCCGCATGGCGTGCCTCGACATCCTCACGCGCCGCAAGCGGGGAGTCGCCGGATGGAACTGACTCCGCTCCTCATCACCGGTGCGCGCCTGCTCGGTAGCCAGACCGTCAGCCTGCTCGTCACCGACGGCCGCATCACCGCGCTCGACCCAACCGACGTCCCGGATGGTGCAGAAACCGTCGATGCGAAAGGCCAGTGGCTCGCCCCCGGCATCATCGACCTCGGCGTATTTGCGACCGACAAGCCCGCTTTCCACTTCGGCGGAATCACGCGCGCGGCACTGATGCCCGACGCCGGCCCGCTCGATAATCCCGGCCTCGTCGAACGCGCGGCCAAGGGCGGAAAGCCCGACCTCTGGGTCCATCCAATCGCCGCCGCGACCAAGGCGCTCGAAGGCCGCGAGCTTGCCGAAATCGGCCTCATGAAAGGCGCGGGCGCCCGCGCCGTCGCGACCGGCCGCGCGCGCGTCGCCGACGCGGGCGTCATGCGCCGTATCCTCGCCTATGCCGCCTCGCTCGGCCTCACCGTCATCGCACATTCCGAGGATGAAGGACTCACCGCCGGCGCAGTCGCGACCGATGGCGAGATGGCGACGCGCCTCGGCCTCGCCTCGGCACCTGCAATTGCCGAAGCGATGGCGATCGCGCGCGATCTGATGCTCGTCGAGGAAACCGGCGCACCGATCCATTTCCGTCAGGTCACCACGGCGCGCGGCCTCGACCTGATCCGCGCCGCCAAGGCCAAGCGGCTACCCGTCACCTGCGGCATCACGCCCGCGCATCTCTTCCTGTCGGACACCGCGATCGGCGATTTCCGCACCTTCGCGCGCCTGTCGCCGCCACTTCGTGCCGAGGACGACCGCCACGCGTGCCTCGCCGCGATCGCCGACGGCACGATCGACATCCTCGCCTCGGGCCACGACCCGCGCGGCCCCGAAGACAAACGCCTCCCCTTTGCCGAGGCGCAGCCCGGTATGGCGGGCGCCGAGACGTTGCTCGCGATGGGGCTGCAGCTCGTCCGCGACGGTCATATCGACCCGCCGCGCCTCTTCGACCTGCTCGCCGCAAACCCGGCGAAATTGCTTGGCGTCAACGCCGGCCGGCTCGAAGCGGGCTTCGAGGCCGACATCATCCTCATCGACGAAGGCACTCCCTGGCAGGTCGACGCCAAAAAAATGGCTGCCTGGGCCGGAAACACGCCGTTCGACGGCATGCCGGTACAGGGCCGCGCGACGATGATGTGGAAGGGCGGCCAGCGGATCCGCTAGGCGTGAAGATGGCCTCTATTGTCGCCCCCGCGACGGCGGGGGCGACGACTGTTCGTTCGCTGTGATTATGTGATCCAAGCCACCCCGCACAAAAATGAAGTCCGCCGGCAAGCCGACGGACTTCAAGAAAGCAAGGTGGCCTTGGTTCCACCTTCCTCGGGTCGCGCCTCCTCAATGACCGATTCGGCGGGCGGTTTCGCTACCCACTTGAGTAGCATTCGCATTTTTCGCTTTGTCGCATAGCGCTTGCCATCGCGATTCTGATTCGATCAAATGGCTCAACTGCCTAACTTCTGGGGGGAAGTGCATGCAGATAGAGAATGTCGCGTCCTTTCCGGCTGACCATAATGCGCCTGCCGAATGGGAGGTGCTCAACTCGCTGATTGGCCAGATTTACGATTCAGTGCTCCATCCGGAGAGCTGGAACGAGACGCTTGCCCGGATAACCGCCACTCTGTGCCCGCTCAGTTGGGAAGCGGCCTTCATCCTGTGGGAAGGCATTAATCCGCCGTCGGGGCGCTTTGTCGCCGCCACGGGGCTCGCCGCCGGGGTACAGGAGATCTACGCCGCGGTATACGCCGGCAACCATCCCTGGTCGCGCAAACTGATGCGCTATGGCAATGGCAGCGTCGTCGACAGCAATGACATCATGACGCGCGAGGAGTTTGCAGAGACCGAATTCTTCCGCAATTTCCTGGCGCCCTGGGGCATTGACCGGATGATCGCGGTGCTTCTGGACCAGCGCGGCGGCGAACGGCTCGGGCTGATGCTTCCCGGTCCCGGCGACCGCGATGTCGAACGACTGAAGCGCGGTCTGCGCGTGCTTGCCCCGCATATCCAGCGCGCAATGCGCATCAGCGACCGCATTGCGACGCTCGATCTGGCCGCGGGCGCCGCGCGCGCCGCTGCCGACGCCGCGCCATTCGCGATCTTCACGCTCGACGATCAGCTTAATATCCTTGCTGCGAACAGCCGTGCCGCGCGTTATGAAAAAGCAGGCTTCATCCGCACCGCGCAGAACCGCTTCGCCCTGACTCACCCCGCCAGCCAAAAGCGACTGCTCGATCTTGTGAAGAGCCCCGACCCCACCGGTCTCGCCTTCCAGACGCTCGGCGCATCGGGCAGCGAATGTCCCGTGCTGGTCGCGCGGATTACCCGCCAGTCGGCACAGCAATTTGGCGGCGTTCGTCTTGGCGCGTCGCTGATCGTCACCTTGGGCAGTTCACCGGGCGAAACTCCGGTACTGGAGATTGACCGCGTCGCGCAATGGTTCGGGCTGACCCCGGCCGAGGCCCGCCTCGCCGTTGCGCTCGCCGCGGGGGACACATTGCGTGATTATGCGGCGCTGCGCGCCGTCAGCCTCAACGCCGTGCGCTTTTTGCTAAAAGGTATTTTCCGCAAAACGGGTGCAACCAGTCAGGCGCAACTCGTCGCGCAGCTTGCGCGCCTGCCCGCGCCGGGCGCTTAACCGCTCTCCGCAGTCCGGACGCCGCGCGTCGTTCTGGCGCGTGAGGCAAAGCGGAACAGCGGCACCGTCAGCGTCGTCGATACCAGCGCGAGCGTCACCAGCACCGCAAAGACCGTCGGGGTGATCAGCCCCGCTTGTACCAATATCGTTGCGGCAACAATCTCCATCAGTCCCTTGCATTGCAGCAGCAGACCCAGCCGCGTGCGCTCGGCGGTGGGCATAGCGGGCTCCGGCGGAACCAGTTGCACCGCGGCAAGCTTGGAAAGCCCCGCAAGGACCAACAGCAACAGCGCCGCGCCCAGCGCCCCCGCGGTCACCACCGCGCCATCGATGCTCAAGCCGCGATGCGCAAAGAACAGCGGCGACAGGCCGAACAGAGCGATCTTGCCCAAGGTTTCGGGGCGAAGCCGCTCCGCGAGCGCCTTTGGCGTCAGCACTCCGGCAAAATAGGCGCCGAGCAGTTCGTGCAGACCCAGCACGCTCGTCGCCCACGC
>JAURVS010000235.1 GCA_030655355.1 Sphingopyxis sp. | reverse complement strand
CCCCGACAGCGCAACCAGGACTCCGACAGTGAAAGGCAGCGCCAGCGCCGCCAGCGCCGTCGCTATGACGCGCCCGCCCAGTTTCGGAGCATGGTCCGCCGTCACCCGCGTCTCCAGCCCCGCGCTGAACGCCAGCGCTAGCACGCCCAGCCATCCGATCGTCTCGCCCCACGCCGAAGGTCCGAGGACCGCCTTGTCGAACCCGAACCTGTCCGCCGCGATCGCGACCGCGAGCCCGGTCAGGATCGGCAACACCGCCATCGGCACCGCGCCGCGAACCAGCCGCCAGCAAAGCACCGGCACAAGCAGAAAACAGATCAGGTCGACGAGCAGCGCCATAGAGGTAAAAACTATCGGTTCATCGGCAACCGGGCAAGCGATATTGTGAACGTTCTCTTCGTTGTAAGAGGGCGCGACATCCACAGCGACGCTGCCCTCATCGGCCGCCGATCAAGTCGGGCGTGACGCGGAACGGCGGGTCAAAATTGTGCCGTGGCAGACGACCGCTTTGGGGTGGAAAGCTGCCGGTTGATCCGCGACCCTCGTCACCCCGGACTTGATCCCGGACCCATGACGATGGCTCGGCTATGGATCCCGGATCAAGTCCGGGATGACGAAGAAATATTAGCGGTCCTTCGGTTGTTACAAGCCCGGCGTGACGACGACAGAGTATGTCCGCAATTGCTCCATTCCAATCCTTCGTCATCCCGGGCTAGACTCGGAACCCGCCTTCCCTTTTCGGCAGCGTCAGTCGATCAGATCGGTGCAATCGCACGACATTCGGCCAGCTACGCCTTCTCCGGACGCGCCCGGCGCCAGCGTAGTCCCACCATCAGGACGAAGGGCCAGAATATCGTGTTCAGTACATCCATCCCGCTGTCTTGCATCCGCCACGATCCATGAGCGACGCGATCAGCAACTTCTTTGGCAATCGCGGCCGCCAGAACGACCAAAAAGGGCGTCCATGTTGCCAGCGAACGTCGCGTCACGATGCGCGCGAGGAATAATATCACCATGCCGGCGTGGACGTGCAAAAGGCTGTCCGATGCGCCAGTGCTGTCCCCCAAAAAGGAACTTAGCGGGCGGTAGAATTCGAGAAGGCTTTCCATCGTCGCGCGCTAGACCACCAGAAAAATGAACCTGCGCTTACCCGGCGCCCGCAAAACAAAAAGGCGCGGCCTCGCGGCCCCGCCTTTTTGCAATAACAGCGAACACCGACTTAGCGCGAAGCGAGCCGTACCGGGCTGGCTTTCGACGCCCACTGGATGCTCTCGCCGCCGCCCATGGCGCGGATAAAGCAGGTCTGCCCCTCCGCTTTCAACTGGTTGCACAGGCTCGTCGCATCGGCGCGCGTTGCCAGGCCGTTGACCGTCAGGCGATAGAAGGTGCGGCCCTTGACCGTCGCGGCATGGCTAGATGCCGGAAAACTCGCCAGCTCGGCATTGCGCTTTTTCAGGCTGCCCCATTTTTCCTTGGCGATACCAAGGCTGTCATAGGCTCCAAGTTGAACCGCCCAGCCATTCGGCTTTTTTGCATCAAATCCCATGGCTTTCGGGATCAGCACGGTGGCGAGTTCCAGCGCCTGCTTCTGCGCCGCCCGATAGGGCGCCGCATCGGCCAGGATCACTTCGCCCGCAGCCTTCGGCTGCGGCAGTTCGGTAACCGGAACGACGCCGTCGGCGCCGCGCTCGGGCATCGGCAATTCAACGCTGCGAATCGCGTTGCCCGCGTCGGCTAGGACGACAGGCGGCGGCGGGGCATAAGCTGCGACGGGTGCCGGATCGGCGCTCGCGAGTTGCTCGGCCGGCTCGGCCGGCTCAGCCGCAGCCATCTGCGTATCGCTGAAATTGCGGAGCGCAAGGCGGACCGGCATGCCGGCATCCTGCTGCGCCTTCGTGCCGATCAGGCTCGCAACGCGGATCTGCGCATTGGGCTGTTCGGCCAGTTTCGACCATTCGGCCATCCGCGCCTCAAGCTTGGCAGGCGACAGGTCTTGCGAAGCGAGCATGCGCGCCTGCACCCAGCGGCCCGACAATGCATAAGCAAGCGCCAGATTCTGCCGCGTGCGCGCGTCGGCGCCTTCGGCCCGCGCGGCTTCGGTCAGCACGTAAATTGCGCCTTCATTGTCACCAGCCAGTGCCAGCGCCAGTCCGATGTCGGAGGTCGGCACAGTATCGCGATGCTGAGTCAACAGCGCGACGGCTTCCGCATTCTTCCCCTGCGCGATCTGCGAAAGCGTCAGCGAGAGGATCGTGTTGCTGTCGGTCGCGCCCAGTTCCACCGCCTCGGTCAGCGCGGCAGTCGCCGATGCAAAGCGCCCGTCGTTCAGATATGCCTGCCCCAGCAATGTGCGATAACCCGCTTCGCGCGGGCTGGCGGCAACCGCTGCTTCCGCCAAGCCGACCGCCTTGCTGACCTTGCCCGCTGTCAGCGCCGTGCGCGCCTGTTCTGCGGATTGCGCGGCGAGCGCGGGCTTTCCGGCGGCGTGCGACGGCGCGTCGGCCATTTTGCCCATGCCGCTGCACCCCGTGGCAACACTCAGGATGAAGCCCGAAACGGCCATATTCATCAGCATCTTGCGGTTCATGTCTGGGTCCCCTCTTGTTCGTTCAGCGCTGCACGCGGCGCGGCGGACGTGCCGCCGGCAGGCGGCTCGCCATTGCGTCGATTTCGGGCAGCGAGGACAGATATTCGTCGAGCAGGTCGGTCAGGATCACCTGCGACGAGCGGTTCGTCACCGCGCTTGCGAGGCGCAGGCGCAGATGGCGCTCGGCGTCGAGGCGCAAAGTGAACGCGGCCTTTTCGCGAGCGCGCAGCGCACGCGGCGCCTTCTCGATCTTCGGTTTCGGTGCCGGACGCGCTTCGACCTTGCGCGCCACGGCGGCAACGCGTTCGATCAGCGATTCCTGCTGACGGACGATCTCAGGCACCTCTTGTGCTTCGGCTTCGAACTGGTCGGCGCCATAATCGTCAGTGAGGCCCGTGATTTCGGCGACCGGTGCAGGCACCAGTTCGTTACCGGCGCCGTCGTCGACCGCATGTTCGGCCTCGACATTATGCGCGAGGACCGATCCGGCCATCAACGGCTTCAGGTCGACCATCCGGACAGGCTCGCCCGACTGATCGGGATCGACATCATAGCCCATGTCGTTCCAGCCGAGGTCGTCATAGCCGCCGGGGTTAAGGGGTGCGGGGCCGCTGCCGAGTGGCTGGCGGCGCATTGCAGGTCGCGCGCCACCCTTGCGGGCAAGCAGTCCGGCGCTCAACGATGCGAGAGGTTTGGGTTCGCCCATGGTTCCGATCCCTCCCGTCACTGGCCAGCGACGCGGCGGCCAAAGCCACCACCCATCGGGCGGACGGCGCCGTAATTGCCCTGTGTCGGCAACGGCGCGGCGAATACGGTGCGGCGGAAATTCTTTTCGAGGCGGTCGTTCATATAGGTCCACAGCTGGCGGATTTCTTCGGCCGACCGGCCCTTGGGATCGACTTCCATCACCGTGCGGCCATCGATCATCGAGGCGGCATAGTCGGTGCGGTGATGCAGGGTAATCGGGGCAACGGTGCCGTGCTGTGACAGCGCAACCGCAGCTTCGCTGGTGATCTTGGCTTTTGGCGTTGCGCCGTTGACGACGAACACCAGCGGCTTGCCGGCGCGTTCGCAAAGGTCGACGGTGGCGCCAACGGCACGCAGATCATGCGGGCTCGGGCGGGTCGGAACGACGATCAGCTCGGCGACCGAAATCACGCTCTGGATCGCCATGGTGAT
>JAURVS010000224.1 GCA_030655355.1 Sphingopyxis sp. | reverse complement strand
TTCGGGCCCAACGGCTTTCGTGTTCTGTCGCCCGGCGATCATGTGTTGTGCGCAGTGACCGGCGCGCCGATCGGGCTCGACGAGCTGCGCTATTGGTCGGTCGCGCGGCAGGAACCCTATGCCACCGCCGCAATTTCGGTGAAGGCTGCACTGGACGACCCGCGCGGCGCATGAGCTTTGTGAATTATTGGTCGCGGCAGGGTGCGGCACTTTCGTTGCTGATCGTCGCCGCGGGCTGCGTGCCTCCCGTTGAATCCGCCGCCAAGCCTGCGCCCACCCCGGTTGTCGGGCCTGCTCCGACGCCAGTGCCGCCGCCGGCTGCGCAGGCGCGCCGCGACTTCATCCTCACGGGAATAGCCGAACAGGGTGCGGTGATGCTGGGGCAAGCGCCCGACGATGTGCGCACACTCAGCTTTGACGGCAAACCGATCCCTGTTGATGCCAACGGCCGGTTCCTGATCGCTTTCGACCGCGATGCTGGACCCAGCGCTCGGCTTCTGGCGACGCTTGCCTACGGGCGCGCGGTCGAGCGTGTGATCGCCGTTTCACCGGGCAGCTGGCGGCTCGAACAAATCAATGCACCCTATCGGGGCAGCGCGTCGAGCGACGCCGATTTCGAACGCCGCCGCCCCGCCGAACTCGCGCAGATCGCTGAAGCTCGCAATATGGCAGTCACGTCAGATGGCTGGCGACAGAAATTCCGTTGGCCTGTGAAAGGTCGGCTTTCGGGCTTCTTCGGTTCGCAGCGTGTCTATCAGGGCAAGCCCGGCACCTATCACGGCGGCACCGACATCGCTGTCCCGGCCGGAACACCCTTTGTCGCGCCAGCCGACGGCGTCGTCGTGCTCGCGGCTGCGGCACCGTTCACGCTCGAAGGCAATCTGTTGATCGTCGATCATGGCATGGGGTTGTCGAGTGCCTTTCTTCACTGCCAGCGGCTCGACGTGAAGGTGGGTGAGCGGGTCGTTCAGGGGCAGGTGCTGGGGACCGTCGGGCGTACCGGACGCGCGACGGGGCCACATATGCATTGGGGTCTGAAATGGCGCGACGCGCGCCTTGACCCAGGAAAACTGGCTGGGCCGATCACGCAGTAAGCGGAATTCACACTCTAGTGAATTCGTAACCTATGAAACAATATGTCGCGGATGACGCGATGCAGCATATAGTGTGTCGTGCAGTCGCGCGGCTGTTGCAAATACGTCACAATGGCTTCCGAAACGGCGGATTGCCTTGGGAATTCCCTTTACTCGACACGGGCGAAGTTTCATCCCGCACGCTATCGGGGCAATTGCGCGCCGGCTTTGAGCCAGCGCGTCGGGGGTCCAGGTAGCCAATCCACCAGTAGCAAGGGACTGCACTGTGAAGAAAATCCAACATTCCAAGCTGAAGCTAGGCGTTGCGCCGCTCGTATTGAGCATCGCCCTGGTTTCGGCTCCTGCCTTCGCGCAGGAAGCCGCCGA